>DASUBC010000258.1:0-2859 GCA_035763465.1 Thermomicrobiales bacterium | reverse complement strand
GCGCCGATCGCGACAACATCGTCGCCAACGGCGACCGCAACGCCGTCCGGCACGGCGATCACCGTCTGATCCATACACACCCGCCCCAGGACGCGCGCCGGTCGTCCGCCCAGCAACAGCTCACCCTGGTTCGAGAGCGCGCGCCGGTAGCCGTCGCCATAACCGAGCGGCACCAGCGCCGCGCGCATCGGCCGGTCGGCGATGAACGTCCGGCCATAGGAAACACTGTCGCCCGGCGCGAGCGCGATGACGCGTGCCACGCGGGTGCGTAACGTCAGCACCGGGCGCAGCGCCGGCGGCGCCGGCACGGTGGCCGAGGGCGACAGGCCGTAGAGCGCGACGCCGGGCCGGATGAGTTGCACGGCCGCGCTCGGCCCTGTGAGCGCAGCGGCGCTGTTGTCGGCGTGAATGACCGGCGCCGCGATGCCCGCCGCGCGCACCGCTGCCACGACCGCCGCGAACGAGGCGCGCTGCTCGTCGAGGAAAGAACGGTCCGTTTCGTCGGCGGTCGCGAAGTGCGTATAGAGACCGCCAAGCCGCAATCCTGGCAGCGCCGCGATCTGGCTGATCGTCTCGACAGCCGCCGCCGCAGGCGTCCCGAAGCGGTGCAGCCCGGTGTCAATCTCGACATGCACAGTCGCTGGTTCAGCGCGGGCTGCTGCCGCCACCGCCGCCGCCGTCGCCAGATCGCCGACCGCCAGCGTCAGGTCTGCCCCTACAGCCGCCGCCGCTTCACCGGCATCGCTGGGCGCCAGCACGAGCACGGGCGCAGTGATGCCCGCCGCGCGCAGCTGCCGGCCTTCGTCCACTGTCGCCACTGCCAGCCAGCGGGCGCCGGCCGCCAGCGCCGTCCGCGCGACCATCACCGCACCGTGACCATAGGCGTTCGCCTTGACCACGGCCATGACCGCCGCATTGGGCGCGGCCAGCGCCGCGAAGTGCCGCACGTTATTCGCCAGGGCATCGAGATCGATTTCCGCGCGCGTCGCCCGCGTGGAGATCGCACACGCCGGCACGTTCATTCGTGCTGGTCCGGCCGCGCGCGGTCGCGATTGTCCGGCACATCGTCCACGAAATCGTCGCTGGCGCCGACCAGGTGGTAGCCGGCTGCGTGCGTGTCACCAACCGGCGCGGTCTCGGCCGGTTCGTCCGCCACCGGCTCCTGCGTCAGTGGCTCCGATTGCGGATCGTCAACACCATCGCCGTCTTCGTCCCAGCCGCCCGGTTCAGAGAAGTCGCGCGCCATCAGGCGCACAATATCCGACCGGCTGACGATGCCGATGACCTCATTCGCGAAACTGACGACCGGCACTGGGCTGACCTTTTGCGCGATCATCAAGTTCGCCACCTCGATCACGGAGGCGTCCTCGCGAATCGAGTACACCGTGTGTTCCATCAACTCACCCGCCGTGGTGGCGAGGATGCGCCGGAGCTTTTCTTCGGCATCGCGCTCCTCCACGACGAATGTGCCGTCGAGAAAGCGGTAGAAGAGCGGCAGGTCGAGATCTTCCTGTCGTTCCACCATGTCGAGCTCGGTGATGATGCCGACCAGTTCGCTGGTCTCCGGGTCAACCACCGGCAGGCCGCTCACCCGTTGCGACGACATCACGCGCGCGACCTCGTTGAGCGGCGTCGCGGTCGTCACGCTCACGACGTTCGGCGTCATGATCTCGGTGACAAGCATCGGTCCCCCTAACGGAAGTACGAACTACGAAGTACGAAGGACGCTACTAGTGGCTTGGCGGTAGTCTGTCGGCTCTGCGCCTGACCTGGCGTACTTCGTAGTTCGTACTTCGTACTTCCTCATCACTCCAATTCGCGAATCGCCTGCCCGATATAGCGCGGCAGGTCGCCGGCGATGAGGGGCAGGGTGCCGACGGCGGCGCGGGCCAGGTCGGCGGCGCGGCAGCCGAGCCACAGGCCGGCGATGGCGGCGTCGGCGGGGTTGAGTCCCTGCGTGAGCAGGCCAGCGATCAGGCCGGCCAGCGTGTCGCCCGTGCCGGCGGCGGCAAGCGCCGGGTTAGCCTGCGGGGCGACGTAAAGCGCGCCGTCTGGCGTGGCAACGACGCTGTGTCCGCCTTTCAGCACGACCGTCTGCCCCCACTCCCGCGCGGCGTCTCTTGCCGCGTCCCACGGCGCAGCGGCGATGGCGTCGCGCTCGACCTTGCGGAGTCGGGCCAGTTCGCCCTGGTGCGGCGTGAGCACCAGCGGCAGGCGTGCCAGACGGTCCCACCAGTGATCAACCGTGCTGAGCCAGTTCAGGCCGTCGGCGTCGAACAGGACCGGCACGCTGACGGCAGACTGTCCACCGTCGAAGCCGAAAAGCCGGGCGAGAAAGGCGCTCGTGGCCTCGTGCCGTCCCAGGCCATTGCCGACCTGGAGCGCGGTGTAGCGTCCCAGCGCGTCGGTGATAGTCGGCACACCTTCGGGACCGACGACGCCCCACGCCGCTTCAGCCAGCGGCAGATAGGTCGCTTCGGCAACCTGCGCCGCGACCGTGCCGACGATCGCCTGCGGCACGGCCAGCGTGAGCAAGCCGACGCCGGCGCGCAACGCCGCGTGAGCCGAGAGGACCGCCGCGCCGAGGTAATTGCCGGAGCCGCCGACGATCATCAGCGAGCCGGCGTCACCCTTGTGGGCGTCCGCCAGGCGGCGGGGCAGGCGCTGAACGGCGTCCGCGCAGGTGATCAGATATGGCGTGTCGTCGGGGAGATCGCCCTCAGCCAGGCCGATCGGTTCCACGGCGATCGTCCCGGCGTAGCGCACGCCCGGTGGCAGGTAGAGACCATGCTTCGGTCGCCCCAGCGTCACGGTCAGCCGCGCCGTGAAGGCAGTATCGGCGACCGCGCCGGTATCGGC
>DASUBC010000257.1:0-2929 GCA_035763465.1 Thermomicrobiales bacterium | reverse complement strand
ACGTTGGAGGTCATCTCGGCGGCGAGTTCCTTCAGCCCCTTGCCCTCCTCGTAGTAGCCGCCCGCGATGTAGGTCGGCACGCGGTCGCGGAAGCCGCCGAGCAACTTGTAGAGCGGCAGGCCGGCGGCTTTGGCGCGAATGTCCCACAGCCCGATGTCGAGCGCGCTGATGGCGCGCGTCGTGAGACCGCGCCGGCCAATGAGTTTCGGCACCCACATGGCGTGCCAGAGCCGTTCCACGTCAATCGGGTCTTCGCCCACCAGCAACGGCGTCAGACGCGCGATGGTCGCGCGGCCGATGCCGCCGCCCCCGCCCCGGCCGATGCCCGTAATTCCCTCGTCCGTCTCGATTTTGACGAGCGCCAGGCCAGAATGGGTGTAGGTATGCAGGCCGTTGGTAATCGGCTTGTGGCGCGGCCAGCGGTATTCCTCGGTCGAGATCGCCGTAATCTTCACCCTTGCCCTCCCTTCACTTGTGGCCAATCTGCCGCGCGCAGACTAGCACAGGCGGCGCGGGAGGGAAATGGAGGCGGCCCCCAGCTCCCCAATTCTGGGGGAGCACGTTGATATGGCCTGGGCGGTTTACAGACCAGCCCGGCGTTCGGATAAGCCGACTCCCCAGCATTGGGGGGCTGGGGGGCCACCGTCACTGGCCGGTCAGCCAGGCGAGACCCTGTTGCAGCACGCCGCGCGGCACGTCGCCCGCGCCCGCGCCGGTGCGCCCGTTGACGAGGAGGCGGTGGCGCTCGCCGCGATAGGTGTAGGCGAGCAGCCAGACCGGCAGCAGGACGAGTTTGTAGCCGACGACGCGCAGCCGCGCCGGACCGAGGGTGAAATCGTGCAACATGCTGCCGTAGCGCGTTCGAACTTCCTCGCGCGCCTGCGCCAGCACGCGCTCACGCGCCTGCAAGGAGGCTTCGGCGGGCGGCACGCGGTAGAGTTCCGCCGGCCAGCCCGCCAGCAGTTCCGGCTGGTAGGGTGTCAGCGCGCTCGTGTCGAATTGCAGCCCCTGGATGTGCTCGCCGGGCAGCGTATCGCTGCCTGGCACCAGCACATCATCAGCGCCAAGCGGCTCCGCACCGCTGACCCGCTCGGTGCGGCGCCCATCGTTCTCCCACCACCCCTCGCGCTCGAGGCGCATTCCCTGCCAGGGAAGTTCACCGATCAGGTCGAAGGTCCAGCACGACAGGTACAGAGGCTGCGGCGTCGTAAGGATCGCCGCCGATGCCAGGTCGCCGGGGCGGAACCGCTGGGCCGCCAGCCAGTCGTGCGCGTGCTGCCGCGCCGCCACTTCGTCCAGAGCGAAGGGCGCGATGCCACCCGGTGCGATGAGCGGCGCGTCGTCAGTCGCGCGCAGGAGTTGCGCCGCGCCGCAGAAGGGACAGGTCTGGCTGACGTGGCCGGGCGGCAGCAGTTGCCGCGCGCCGCAACTGGCGCAGGTGAAGACGCGCTCGACCGGCAACTCCCAGCGGTGGCCGCGCGCGGTGTAGACGGCCGCCTCCCAGTCCTGCTCCGCGACCATGCCCGGCGCGACCGGCGCGCCCGCCTGGTAGCCACAGAACTGGCAGCGCAGTTGCTGGGTGGCCGGGTCGAAGAGGAGCGCGCTGCCGCAGCGGGCGCAGCGCGAGTGTTCGACGTCGCCCGCCGCCACGGCGCTGGCCGGTGCGTGCGGCGCGGGCGCGTGGCGCGTATCCAGCAGTTCCCCCGGCTTCAGCCGCCCGTCGAGAATCGCGAGGTCGCGCCGCGCCTCGGGGTAGTCGGTCACAGTGGACAGGACCATGTCGAGGCAGCGCCGCTTCTCCGCCGGGTCGTCCGTGATGCGACTGAGCCAGTACCACGCCTCCGCCAGTTGCTCGGGCGAGGCGTCGGTCCGCAGCACCCACTCCAGGTGGAAGCGCGCTTCCTCGCGCGAATTGGCCCGCGCCGCCGTCACCCCGCGCACCAGCAAATCCTGGGCCTCGTCGGACATCTCGCCAGACATCGCCGTCTCCTCGCTCGCGTCACCGCGCTGTGTTGTGCTACTGCGGAGATATACGCGCGTGGCGTGGCGAGCGTTCCCGCCGCGCTCAAGCGCCATGCTATGATGCGGCGAAATAGTCGGGCAGTCGGGCAGTCGGGCGGTCGGGCAGTTCGCTGGCTAGGCAGCGGCCCACAACCCAGCACGGTGCTGAGGAGAACCCACTGCCCGACTGCCCGACTGCCCGACTTCATCACTCACGGAGGTTGCCCGCGTGAAAATCGTTCGCATCGAGACGCTGACCAGCCCGACCTATCCGAACCTGCTCTGGGTGCAGATTCACACCGACACGGGCCTGGTGGGGTTAGGGGAGACGTTCCGCAGCCCGGCCGCCGTCGCGGCGTACATCCACGAGACGGCCGCGCCGTACCTGCTTGGCAAAGACCCGCGCGCGGTGGAGCGCCACCACGAGACGCTCGACTCCGGCATGGCCTTCCGCGCCATTGGCGCCGAGGCGAAGGGATTGTCGGCCATTGACATCGCGCTATGGGACATCTTCGGGCAGAGCGTCGGCCTGCCGATCTATGCCTGCCTCGGTGGGCCGGTGCGCGACACCATCCGCATCTACAACACCTGCGCGGGCTATGGCTACAACGTCTATAAGTCCGCCGCGCCAGGCGCGGGATTCGCCGCCAGTTGGGGGCTGGGCGACCACACTGGCCCCTACGAAGACCTGATCGCCTGGCAGAACGAGGGGCGCGCGGCCGATGTCGCGCGCTCGCTGCTCGACATGGGTATCACGGCGATGAAAATCTGGCCGTTCGACCAGTTCGCCGACGCGACCGGCGGCAACTGGATCACGCTGGAGCAGATCGCGCAGGGCGTCGCGCCCTTCCGCCAGATTCGCGAGGCGGTCGGGATGCGAATGGAGATCGCGGTCGAACTGCACTCGCGCTGGAATTACACGTCGGCG
>DASUBC010000256.1:0-14202 GCA_035763465.1 Thermomicrobiales bacterium | reverse complement strand
GGCTCGCTCATGGCGGGCTGGCGATCAACGGCTACCCGATCACGAATGAGCAGACCGAGAAGCTGGAGGACGGCAAAGACTACCTCGTCCAGTGGTTCGAACGGGTGCGCATGGAATACCATCCCGAGAGCGCGAACCCGCAGTACCAGGTGCTGCTCGGTCAGTTCGGCCGCATCCTCCACCCGGCTGACCCACCCGTGGCCGCCCAGCCAGGCCAGCGTTTCTTCATGGAGACCGGGCATAATGTACCACCTGACTTTGCGACCTACTGGGACGCAAATGGCGGGCTGGCGCAGTTCGGCTACCCGCTGAGCGAGGTCATCAAGGAGACGCTGGAGGACGGCAAGTCCTACGACGTGCAATACTTCGAGCGGGCGCGGTTCGAGCGGCACCCCGAGAACCGGCCACCCTACAACGTGCTCCTCGGCCAGTTCGGCCGGAAGATCCTCGATCAGAAGACTGCTCCGCCACCACCACCGGTGAGCAAGGTCATCTTCCAAGATGACTTCTCCAATCCCAACAGCGGCTGGATCGGCGGCAGTTACGAGCAGGGTGGCTATCGCATGACGGCCGACATGGCTAACGCCTCTTCAGTCGCCCTCCACCCGAAACTGCGGAACCTGACCGACACCAAGATCGAGGTGGACGCGCGCAAACTTGGCGGCCCGGATGACAGCACCGGCGTCGTGATCATGGCCCGCGTCCGGGACTTCAACAACTTCTATCTGTTCATCGTCACCTCCAACGGGGCGGCCGGCATCGTCAAGATGACGGGCGGCACCGGCACCGTCCTGGCCATGGGCCAGAACGCCGCGATCCACCAGGGCAACGCCACCAACCACCTGCAGGTCGACTGCGTGGGCAAGACGCTGACCCTGTTCGTGAACGGGCAGAAGGTCCTGGAGATCCAGGACGGCGATCTCGCCTCGGGCGACCTGATGCTCGGGGTGAACGCCGGCAGCAAGCCCGGTGGCGACATTCTGTTCGACAACTTCGTCGCGCGGCTGCCGTAAGTCGCGACAGTTGCAAGGCGATGCACAATCGTATCGGGAGGGCCGGCTGGCCCTCCCAAATTATGCCAGCCAGATGAATCGCGCGTGTGGCAGGCAATGCTGGCGACGAGACGTTGTGGTTGCTAAAACTAGTCGTGCCCGCCCATTTCTTCTCGCAGCGCCTGCTCGACTGCCGCGCGCCGGGCGATGCCGGCGACGCCGAGGCCGCCGATGCTGAGACCGGCGGCGGCGTTGGCGAAACGGGCGGCCTCGACCGGCGACTGGCCTTCGGTGAGTGCGACGAAGAAGGCGGCGGCGAAGATGTCGCCCGCGCCGGTATCGTCCACGACCGGGCAACGGATCGCAGGCACGTCGCATTCGCCATCGCGCAGGTACAGCGTGCAGCCGGCCGCGCCGCGCGTGACGACGACGATGCCGCCAGCCGCGCGCACGGCCGCGCTAGCAGCCACGGTCTTCGGCGCTTCCGAATCGCTCATTACCAGCGCGTCGAGCCGCCGCGTCAGCGCGGGCGGCAACACGAGCTCGCCTTCGCGCACATGGCCGTCCGCGCCCCAGCTCCGCAGCCAACCCTGCGGCGTCGCGCCGACGAAGGTTTCCGCCGGAAACTCGGGCAGACGCTCAGCGTCCAGTTCGCGCGCGACCGGCGCCAGGTGGATGATACGCGCGTCAAGCGCGGCGCGCGTCAGGTCAATGACGCCGGCCCAGGCCTCCACCGTCTGCTGCCGCGCCGCGCCCGAGCCGACATTGACGAATACCGTCGCCGCCCGCGTCGGCTGCATCTCGATCGTCAATTCGTCGTGATATGGCTCCAGTGGCCCAACGAAATCCGTCGGGTTGCCGGCGGTCAGTATGCCTGTGTGCAGGCCAAGCCGCGCGGCCTGAAGGCCACCATAGGTCACGGTGCCGCCGGGCAGGAATCTGCCGTCGGGCTGGCGATCCAGGGTAATGTGACCGAGCGCCAGGTAATCAAAGCGGTTAGCCACAGCGGCGCACCATGCAACTCTCCTTCTGAGCCGTTCGTTCGCCAACAGGCCGCTCCCGTGGCGGGATAGTCGTTCGCGGCAGGCGGGCGCTCAGGGTTGCGCCTCACCTGCCAGCGCAATCGTGACCAGTTCTGCGCGACCAGCGCGAAGCATCGCCCAGGTGCCCACCGGCGCTTCCTCGGCCGGATCGCGCAACTGCGCCAGCGCTGTCCCGGCGCCACACTCGACCACAAACCGCACCGTCAGCTGCGGCGCATCAATGACGTGCCGCACCGCCGGACGCCGCACGACGCCTGCCGCCGCCCAGGCGGTGATTGGCCCAGTATACCGCCACGCTTCATGTGCAGCGCCGCGACCCGCCCTGCGACCACTGGGGGCGCATCAGGGTCAGCCAGCGCGCTCTGCGGCCGGAGTCCCGTCTTGTGCTTGGGATTGGGATATACACTGGCGCACGCACAGCCATGCCCAATCGCCCCGCTGCCGTGCGCCTGCGTTGTCACGCGCCAGCGCCTCGCGCGGCAGGTCGAGAGGCGGCGTCGGCAACGCCCCCCAGTTGCAGGTTGGCAGGTTCCAGATGCTTGCGGACAAGCGCAGACGTCGGTCTGAGAAACGTGCAACTTGACAACCTGCACCTTGCAATCCGGCCATCATTCTTCGCGGCGCGGCCAGGCCGCGTGGACAAGGAAGCGCTCGATTCGATCTGGCGTTACAATGCCCACCGGCGTGGCGCCGTCCGCGCCGGCAACCAGCGCGTAACTATACCTGTCCGCTGTCAGCGTTGCCAGCGCCACCGCCAGCGGCACGTCGGGCGCCAGCAGCGGCAACGTCGCGAGCGGCGTCATCGCCTCACCTGCTGTCGTTGTCGCCCAGCGCGAGCGTTTGACGGCGCGCAACTGGGCGAGGCCCAGCACGCCACAGGGCTGCCCACGCACGTCCACTACCCAGCTGGGGCCGCCTTCATTGTGCAGGCCCAGGCTGTCCAGTACCGCGTCAACAGCCTCGTCGAGACTTTGACCGGCGGGAATGTGGGCTGGTCTGAGCCAGGCGACCTCGACCACCGGCGTGCGGCGGCTGAGGTCGTGCCAGAGCATATCGCGATAACCGCGTCGTGCTTCGGCCCGCAGCAGCCAGCCGCCGAGCGCCAGCCCCCCGGCCCAGAGGGGCTGATCGAGGGCGAGCAGCACGATCGCGCTGGCCAGCAGCGCCAGGCCCAATACCTGGCCGTAGAGCGCGGCCAGGCGGGTCGCGGTCAGTAGATTGTCGGTGAGATACCACAACCCGGCATGGACAAGCCGCCCACCATCGAGCGGATAGCCGGGTAAGAGCGTACAGAGCGCGACGCCGGCGTTCGCCAGCGCCAAGAATCCCAGTGCGAGTGCGGGCCAACCGCCGCCGCGCACCAGCCACCAGCCCACACCACAGACGCCGGCCAGTGCCGCGCTGATGACCGGTCCGGCCGCCGCGACGATTGCTTCGCCAGGCGCGTCGAGCGCGTCCGCGTCAATTTCCGCCGTGCCACCGAAGAAGAAGAGATTGATCCGCCGCACAGGCAGACCGCGCCAGCGCGCGACCAGCGCATGAGCTAATTCATGCACCAGCACCGACGCAAACAGGCCCACGGCCACGGCCAGGCCCGCAAGATACGCGCGTGCCGGTAGGTCGAACAGCCGCGTGCGCTGGCCGTCGGCGGGCAGCGTATGGCCGACGCCTAGCACGAGGAGCACGATCGTCAATAGCCAGCTGGGATGGATGGAAAGTGGAATCCCAAAGAGGTGGAGGCTGCGCCCAAGTCGCGCCATGGCGACCTCTGTGCCGTGGTTGCTGCGTGCAGGTGGACGATTGCGCCGGCCGTGGCGTTACAGGCGCTCGTAGCCTTCCAGATCGAGGACGAAGATGGTCGCGGCGGCGGTTTGCACGGTCGTGCCGCCTTCACCACCCTGCGCGCGGGTATGCGCTTTATTGCGGATGATGTCAATCACCGTGTCCACCTGGGCATCCTCGACCCCAATCATCATCGTCGTGTTGCCACGACGCAAAAACCCACCGGTCGAAGCGAGACGGGTCGTCCGGAACTCGGCTTCCAGGAGCGCATCAACCACGTCGTTGGCGTCTTCGTTTTGCACCACGGCGATGATGAGCTTCATGCGGCTCCCTTTCTCTCCACTCTGACCTATGTTCTCGCCTACTTATCAAAAGTGGCGCGCGAAGCGTACCAGCGCATCTCTCAGGCGCGCAGTATAGGATTGTGGACGACCGGCTGTCAACACGCGTAGAGAGTGGTTACGGCGCCAGCAGTCAGGCGCCGTGCCAGTGATGAGGAACTCTCTACACTCTACTCCCGGCTCTCAACTCGCGTGGCTAGCGCGCCGGCAAATGCTGCCCATGTAACTCTTGCAAGCCGTTGCGGACCTGGTGGAGTTGCAACTGGAGTTGCTGCTCCAGATTGCCCAGCACCTCGACGGCGTATTGCTCGATCTCCTCGCGGGTGGACTGCGCGTCGCGCTGCGCGTCGCTGAGCATCTGCTCGCCCCGCTCTTTCGCCAGCGTGACCCAGCCGTCGCTGTTGATCATGTATTCGGCGCGGTCGCGAGCCATAGTGACGATCTTTTCCGCCTCGGCCTGCGCGCTCTTAATGATCTGCTCGCGTTCTTGCATGATGCGCTTGGCCTGTTTGAGCTCGGTCGGCGCCGACTGACGCAGCTGCTCAATCAGCGCCAGCAGGTCCTCTTCTTCGATCATCACCCGCGAACTGAGGGGGACGCGGCGACTCGAATTGACCAGCGCTTCGAGTCTGTCCACGACGAACATAATGTCCATAGTCCCGCCTCCCGATCGATCGCGCCCCCTGTCTTCAGTTTCCATTGCTACCGCCATCGCTGCCCACTCATTCCCGGCGCTCACGCCGCAATCGCAATGCCTGCTCGACTTCCGCCGGAACCATGCCACGGACATCGCCCCCGGCCAGGGCGACTTGCTTGATCAGCCGCGAGCTGAAGAAGACGTACGGTGGACTCGTCATGAAGAAGACCGACTCAATATCCGGCGCCAGTGCCCCGTTCATGTGCGCTTGCTGCAATTCGTACTCGAAGTCAGCGACCGTGCGCACTCCCTTGACAATTGCGACCGCACCGATCCGGCGCGCGTAGTCTACGGTCAGGCCACCGTAACTGTCAACGGCGACATTGGGCAGCGCGGCCAGCGCGGCGCGAGCCAGTTCGACCCGCTCCGGCCCGGTGAAGAGGAAATCCTTCGCCCCGGTGCCGGTGGAAATCGCGAACACGACCCGATCGAACAAGCGTGCCGCGCGCCGCACGACATCAACATGCCCGAAATGGAGCGGGTCGAAACTTCCCGCATAGACGGCCACGCGCTCCTGAGACGATGCTTCAGCAGTCATCGCGCTCCGTTCCCGTTCGCCTCGTGCAACTCCCAGCGCGGGGACGCCACAGCTACGACAGCGTGCTCACCGCGGTCCAGTGCCCGGCTCGGTTGTCACACAGTGATCCGCCGGAATGTCCCCCTGGCATCGGTGAAGGATACTCGCGCTGGCGCGAAAATACAATGGCTGGCGAGTCGGGGTAGGAGTTCACAGTTGAGGAGCCTGGCGGGAGGTGACTCCGGATTGATGATGAGTGGGAAGCCGGCAGGATGGGCACGGGATTGAAATCCCATGCTGGGCAGGCTGACGCCTGACGAAGTCCGCTCCGCGGACTGAGATCTGCCGGCGCAGGACATACCCCCAGGCCGTCCACCACCTGTCCGCCGCGCGGACTCCGTTACACATAGTGTACCCAGACCCGGATTGAAATCCGGGGCCACTTTCCGCCAGGCCCCACTGCTGAACAGCTACGAGTCGGGCAGTCGGGCAGTGAGGTACGGTCAGCACCGTGCCTGGCTGCGGGTGCAGTACTGACGAGGGCTATCCCGCATTGAAATCCGGCCTAGGGTCTGCGGCCACGAAAGTCCCCTCCGGGACTGGGTTCACCATAATGCCGGGACTGGTCGTTAGCGCACCGGTTGACCAACTCCAGTCCCGCAGGGGCTTCGTGGCGGCGGAGTCGCCCTTCGCGCCGAATTCATTCGGCGGCTGCCCCCAGCGGCACAGTGCCCATCTACAGGCGACGGAGCCGGACCAGCGCACTGCGCGACTGCCCGGCTGCCCGACTTATGGTATAGTCCTCCCCAATGGAACGCCAAACTGTCTGGCAGGCGAGCGAAAGAGACCTTCGAGCGGGTTGCCGTGCCTTGCGCCTGGTGAGCAGGACAATGCAAGGTGAGGCGTAGGTGGAAAGCGGGGTAGAGCGTTGGCGGTGGTCTCGTACGAGCGACTTCGGGCGATGGATGTCTTCGACAAGAATGACGAAGTCGTCGGTATCGTGAGCGATCTGGTCATTGACACGGAAGCCAATGACGTCTTCTATGCGATTATGACACCCGCCGGCATCCTGGAAGGACGCGGGCTAGGCCAGGCTCGCTTTCCGGTGCCGTTGCGCGCGTTCGAGTTTCTGGGCGACCGCCTGCGCCTGCCGCTTGCGGCCGACTTCATCCGCAAAGCGCCGCCAGTCGCGCCCGACCAACCCTTGAACGTCAGCCGGGAGTACGAGACGAAGATTTTCGGCTTCTGGGGGGTAGCACGGTAAGGGGATAGGGAATAGGCGATAGGGGAGCGTTGCTTATTACAAGGCAGTGCCAGTACATCGGCGGGGCGCTGGCCCGAACCACTATCCCCTATCGTCTATCCCCTATCCCCTACGCCTTCGGCTGGATGACCACGCGGCGCAGGTCGCCTTCGCCATTGCTCTCGGTCATGACCTCGGGGTCGTTGCGGAGCGCGAGGTGGATTACCCGCCGTTCGTTGGCCGGCATCGGCTCCAGCGGAATGGGCCGACCGCTGCGCGCGACCTGCCGGGCAACCCGGTCAGCCAGTCCGATCAGCGATTCCTCGCGCCGCCGCTTATAGCCTTCGACATCGAGCGCGATACGGATCCAGTGGCCCAGCCGCCGGTTGACCAGCAGGTTGACCAAATATTGCAACTGCGCCAGGTGCTCGCCACGTCGCCCGATCAACATCCCCAGGTCGTCGCCCACAATATTGAGCGCAATTGTCGGCGGCGCGTCAGCTTCATCGTCAAAGCTGTCTCCGGTGGGCGCGGGAACCACCTGTGCCTGAAAGCCCATCACGCCCAGCAGTTCAGAGGTGACAGCGATCGCGACGGTATCATTTTCATCCGGCTCACGAATCGTCGTGGCTACTGCCGCTCCACCGCCTGACGGGCGCTGCCGTCCGCCAGCGCGCGCCAGCGGCGCCGGCTGCGAAGCATAGCCACGCACGGTGACACGCACCAGGGCTTCTTCAGCCTCCAGATCGCCGGTATCCGAGGGTTCGGCCAGGACTTCGATATCCACTTCGTCGCGGGTGCGTCCCAGCTGTTCGAGCGCCAGGCGCACGGCTTCATCCACAGAGATCGCCTGAATCTCAACACTATCTTTCCGGCGGCGGTCCATCATGCGGCTCTCCTCGCTCTCCCTCTCCTGGCGGGTGGTTGCGTTACAAGTTCCAGGTTGCAGGTTGACAGGTTACAGGTTGTTGCGGACCAGCGCCCGCGCTAGTCTGAGAAACCTGCAACTTGCGATTCTGCAACCTGCAACCACACGCCGCCATCCCCCAGCCTCAGCCATCCCAAATACGGCGCCAGGGCGGACCGCTGTGCTGATCCGCCCCGGCGTTGCTCGCGCTGTCGCGTTGTGCCTGGATACTACGCTCGCGCCTGGCACAAGCGGGTCAATTCAGCGGCGGCCACGATCCTTGCGGGGCAAGTTTGGACTTGCCGCCCCGGCGCTCGTGGCCGTCTTGGTCACAGCAACCCGCGAGACGGCGCCATTGGCGGCCGGCCGCGCCGGCTTCCCCCCAGGCTCTTCGTCTTCATCGAGATCATCAGCCAGAGCGGTCTTGCGATCGACCCGCGTATTCTGCACGACAATGCGCGGCCGACCGCCATCAGCGCCTTCGCCAGGCGTCTTGCCTGCCGCCGGCTTCTCCGCGCCGTTACTCTGCCGTGCTTCCGTGGCCGAGCGTTGCGCTTCCTCCACCTTGGCCATCTGGCGATTGATAATCCCCCACAGCCCGCCACTCTTCACCGGCGCGGGCGCGTCATCGGAATTGGTCACGATGACCTTGCTGTCGTCAATCTCATCCGGGTCAGGCGGCGTGTAGCGCACCACCTCGGGCAGGAACGGCAGCCAGTCACGCAACGCGCCCCAGCCGGTGATGAAATACTGCTGCACGGCGCTGAAGATGCTTTGCGTCACCCAGTACAGCACCAGACCGGCCGGGAATTGCCAGCCAAAGATAATGACCGTGAGCGGCATGAACTGCATCATCTGGGTCATCATCTTCTGCTGTGGGTCGGACGGCTTGTTCTTGCCGGTCGGCATGGACATGCGCGTCTGGATGAGCTGGAAGAATGCCGCGACAAACGGCAGGATGTGCGTGTGGTCCGCCTGCGCGAGCGAGTGCAGCCAGAGGAAATTCGCATCGCTGCCGTGGAAGAGTGCCCGGATAGCCGCATAGAGACCCCAGAAGATCGGCAGCTGCACCAGCATGGGGAAACAGCTGGCCATTGGGTTGACGCTATGCGTCTGATAAAGGCGCATCGTCTCGGCCGAGACCTTCTGGCGGTCGTTGCCGTAACGCTTCTGCAACGCCTTGATCTTCGGCTGCAAGTCCTGCATGGCGCGCTGCGACTTAATCGTCTTGATCGTCAGCGGCGTCAGCGCGAACTTAATGATCAGGGTGAAGAGGATGATCGCGATACCGGGGTTGCCGGTGAGTTTCACCAGCAGGTTCAGCGCCCCGACCATCAAGTCAACAAATTGCTGCCAGATAGGAATCTGCGGCATTGAAATGAGGGGGATCAAACTGGCCAGTGACACTCTCTCGCGCCTCCCGCCGCGCGCCAGGCGCGGGCTTCAATGGTGTTCTGTTCCTACCCGCCGTCGCGGCCTGGTGCGCTGGTCTCCGGCGCTGGCGCGGTCTTCAGCAGCGCGCCTGCTCCATGCTATCGCGCGTTCAGTATAAGAGTACTCGCTTCACGCCGCCGCCGCCAATGACCCATCGGTCCTCCCTGCATGTACGCGCTTGGTCGGCAAGTGTTACAGGCCACCGCTTACGGCACGTAATCGAAGCCGCCCTTACTGTAGGGATTGCAGCGCAGCAGCCGCCAGGCCGCCAGCGCCCCACCTTTCAGCAGGCCGTACTTGGCGATGGCGTCGTAGGCGTACTGTGAGCAGGAAGGGTAATACTTGCAGGAAGGCGGCAGGAAAGGCGAAATCCAGCGCTGATACCCATGAATAGCCGCGAGCGCGAGGTGTTTCATTGCGGTTCGTCCTGCGAATGCGTAGTCGCGGACGCTGCTGGGGCGTCGAGCGGCGGTGTGGGTTCTCGAAGGAGCGCGGCGCGGTCCAGCAGACCACGCACCGTGCCGGTGAGTTCCGCGAAGGTTACTTCGGCGAGCGCCGGCCGGCAGATGAGCGCGAGATCATAGCCAGGGGCGATGCGCCCATCGCGATCGAACCGGCGGAGCAGCTCACGTAACCGCCGCTTCACCCGATTGCGCGTCACGGCATTGCCGACGCGCTTACTGACAATAATGCCATACCGATTACGCGCCGCGCCATTCGGCAAGACCAGCAATGTCAGGGAGCGACTACCCCAGGAGCGCCCCCGCGCGCGAATGTGCCGGTAGTCCGCCTCGGTGCGTAGGCGCAAACGCCGGTCCATCTACCTCGCCCGCTGGCGACGCCGCGCCGCCGGGACACGGCGCCGCCGCACGGTTAGACGCGCCGCAGCCCGCGCTTCTGCGCCTTCCCGGTGCGCTCGTCGCTCACGGTCAGCTTGTGGCGGCCCTTCAGACGGCGGCGTGCCAGGAGGTTGCGCCCATCCTTGGTCGCCATCCGGTGCATGAAGCCGTGCTTTCGTAGGCGGGGGCGCCGTTTCGGTTGCCAGGTACGCTTGACCACGGTTTAGTCACTCCTCTCCCCACACTGTGCCTGGAACAGCGCGCCCATAGAAGCGCGATAACGGTCGGTTCCGCGTGGGCCGGCCGCGTGGCGGCCACACACGCACATTGACATGACAAAAGTAGCTCGTTCAGCACGAGCCACCCGCGATTATACGTGTCGCACGGCGGCGTTGTCAACGCCCACGCGAGTCGTCAGTCGTGGGCGCGTGAGTCGTGAGAAGAGGTCAGGTCAGCACGGTGCCTGTCTGCTGACGCAGTGCTGATCGAACGATCTTACAACTCACGCCTGTGAACGATTTTGCCCCCACCACGCGCGCGTGTTATGATTAACCATGGTCTGATTACGTCGTCACCTGGCGGTCTGACGCTCGTTTTTGCACTGACCCGAGGCCGCGCCAGCCGCGGTGAGCCGACCGGTTCGGGAAACGCTTAGGGACGCGGACGGCACGGTGAACGCGGCGACGGCGTTCTCGGCAGCGGCGACGGCGCCGCGCTTTGCAGCGCCCGGCGGGCAACGGCAGCGGACGGGAAAGGGTATATGGCAGCGGGCAAGAACGACTTCGTGATTCGCATCGGCGGCGAGGCCGGTGAAGGCGTGCAAAGCACCGGCGATCTGGCGGTACAGGTCGCGGCACGCGCGGGGTATTACGTCCTGACCAGCAAGGTGCCGCCGGCCGAAATCAAAGGCGGCCTGTTCGAGTACCAGATTCGCCTGGCGAACGCGCCACTCTATTCACAAGGCGACGCGGTAGATATCCTGCTCGCCTTCAATGAGGAGGCGTATCGGAGCGGGATCAAGGTGCTCAAACCCGACGGTCTGCTGATTTACGACTCGGCGGAATTCACCCCGCCGGGTGACAGCGGCGCCCGGCAGGTGCCACTGCCGCTCACCGACATCGCCAAGACGCAGCTCAAGTTCGCGCTCGGCAAGAATGTCGTCGCGGTCGGCGCGGTCGGCGCGCTCTTCGGCCTGCCGATCGAGCACGGTCAGCAGCTCCTGCGCGAGCGGTTCGGCCGCAAGGGCGAAGAAATCGTTGCCAAGAACATCGCCGCCTTCGAGGCGGGCATTACTTACGTGCGCGACAATATCCCTGGCTACGAGCAGTATCAGCTGGCGCGACCCGACAACGACAAGCCCGACGTCATCGTCGTCAATGGCGCCCAGGCAGTTGGCCTGGGCGCGCTGGCGGCCGGCTGCCGTCACGTCTTCGGCTACCCAATCACGCCCGCGTCGGAAGTGCTGGAGTTCATGGCCGCCGAGCTGCCGAAAATCGGCGGCGTGGCGATCCAGGCTGAGGACGAACTGGCGGCGATCGGTATGGTCGTCGGCGCGGGCTATGCGGGCGTCAAAGCCTTCACACCCACGTCTGGCCCGGGCCTGAGCCTGATGTCTGAACTCTTGGGCCTGGGACTGATGGCCGAGGTGCCGCTCGTCCTGGCCGACATCCAGCGCGCTGGCCCCTCCACCGGGATGCCGACCCGCCACGAGCAAGGCGACCTGCTGATGGCGGCGTTCGGCGGCCACGGCGAGGTGCCGCGCATCGTGATCGCCTGCACATCGGTCGCGGACGCCTTCTACATGATGGTGGAGTCGTTCAACCTGGCCGAACGGTATCAAATGCCGGTGATCTTCCTCTCCGACACCACGCTCGGCACACGGTCGGAAGCGATTCCGCGCCCCGACCTGGGGCAACTGACGATCGTCAACCGCGAGACACTCACCAGCGCCGGCAATTCGAACGGCAACGGGCACAGTGACTTCTATGCCTTCGACGACGCCGAACGCTACCAGCGGTACGACCCCACCAGCCCCACCGGCGTGAACCCGATGGCGATCCCTGGCGAGGCCGGCGGCCAGTACACCGCGACCGGCCTGGAGCACAATGAGTATGGCCGCGTGCGCTACGATGTGCCGACCCACACGGCGATGACGGAGAAACGCTTCCGGAAGATTCAGACGGCCGTGCATGACGCGCCACCGGCCTATCGTTACGGCGACCCCGACGCCGAGATCGGCATCATCACCTGGGGTTCGACGGCGGGTGTCTGCACCGAGGCGGTGGACCGCCTGCGCGAGCGCGGCATCGCGGTGGACCTCATCGCCCCCAAAATGCTCTGGCCGCTACCCGAGCACCAGCTGCGGCCCTTCATCGCGGGCAAGCGGCGCGTGCTCATCCCCGAAGTCAATTACCAGGGTCAGTTCGCCGACCTGATCACGGCGAAAATCCAGGGCGACTTTGAGCGCGTTAATGTGTATGGCGGTGTGCCATTCAAGGTAGCGGAGATTTGCGCGGCGGTCGAGCGCGAGCCGGTCGCCGCCGCAGCAGACTGAACGAGTGCGGAATTAGGGACGATGAACTGCCAAGACGCCAGGAGAACGCCAAGCACGCCAAGAAGAGACCATAACGGATCCTCTTGGCGCTCTTGGCGGCGTCTTGGCGTCTTGGCGGTTCACCCTCGGCCTGTGTGACAAGGAGCGAAGCGACCATGACGGCTGTTGTTGAACGAACAGCGAAGGATTTCAAGAGCGAAGTCAAAGTCACCTGGTGCCCTGGGTGTGGCGATTTTGGCGTGCTCAACGCGACCTATCAGGCGCTGGCAGACCAGGGCTACGATCCGAAGGACGTGGTGGTCGTGTCGGGGATCGGCTGCTCCAGCCGCTTCCCCTTCTTTGTGTCCACCTACGGGTTCCACGGCGTGCATGGTCGAGCGATGCCGATCGCGACCGGCATCAAGCTGTCGCGGCCGGAGTTGGAGGTCATCGTCTTCGGCGGTGACGGCGATGCCTTCGCCATCGGCGCCGGCCACTTCGTTCACGCCTGCCGCCGCAACGTAGACATGTGCTACGTGATCATGGACAACGGCGTGTACGGGCTGACCAAAGGGCAGTATTCGCCGACCGCCGCGCGGGGCTACGTGTCGAAGACGACGCCGGACGGCTCGAACGAAGCGGGTGTGAACCCGCTGATGCTGGCGATCGCGTCTGGCGCGACCTTCGTCGCGCGCGGTTTCTCCTCGAAGCCGAAGGACTTGACCAAGTTGATTGTTGAGGGCATCAATCACAAAGGCTTCGCGGTGATTGACGTCTACAGCCCCTGCCCGACCTTCAACAAGGTCAACACCTTCAACTACTGGAAGGACGAAACCGCGCCGCTGCCGGCGGACCACGACCCGACCGACATGGCCGCCGCGATGCGCCTGGCGCTGAATGCCGAGCCACACTATCTGGGTGTCTTCTACCGCCAGGACGACGCCGCGAGCTTCGGCGAGCGCGTCCGCTCACACATCACCGGCAACGCCGGCGAGACGCAACATCTGGTGGACAAGCTTATTGCCCGCTACAGCTAGCAAGTGACGAGTGACGAGTGACGAGGGGGTTCGTGTCGGCGCGGTGCTGATCAATGAGCACAGTGCTGGCCGAACGCTACTCGTTACTCATCACTCATCACTCGCTATTGGTCCGTGTAGCTCAACGGGATAGAGCATCCGCCTCCTAAGCGGACGATTGGGGTTCGAGTCCCTGCACGGATACCAACTGCTGATCAAACTTCCAAGGGTCAGACGACCGCATGTAGCAACAGCCGTAGCAAATCGTCACCGGTCGCGATGAACTGGGCTTCGGTGGTGGTTGGTCAGTAGAGCAGCCCGGTATCGCGGATCGCGGTTGCGCCGAGCGCCCGTAGGTCGGCGCGGATTGCGGCTCATGCGTCCTCTTCGGTCGCATAAGCGCCAAGGCAGTTACCGCTGGCGCCGTCCCAAACCTCATATGGTGTGGCATTCGTGGCCCTCAAGGCGTCTCCTCTCCAACCAATTCAACCACGCTGATCATAGAGTAACATTTGCGTTAGTATTCAACGAGGCAATGAGGCAGGTTTTTGCGGCGCGGACCAATCTCTGTCGTCACAGGCAGGCTGCGTATGGTTGTGCACGGTCGCATCGCCTTATCAGCAGCGCGGCGCGGGCCGCTCGAACTAGTGGAGAATGGAGAAGATGCGGCTGCTGGTTCTGGTGGTAGTGCTCCTGCTGGCCCTGACCGCCTGCGCGGGCGGTCAACGCGCGCCGACCGCCAGCCCAACGCTGCGTGATCGCGCGCCTACCACGGTGGCGGCGCCTTCGGCAACTGTAACGGCTACCGCAACCATGACACCAGCGCCAACCGCCACCGTCGCACCGACTGCAACGACG
>DASUBC010000255.1:0-5516 GCA_035763465.1 Thermomicrobiales bacterium | reverse complement strand
CCACGCTGCTTGACCTCGCCGGCGTGCCGGCACCGGCCAACGTGGAAGGACGCTCTTTCGCCGCGTGGTTCACGGACGAGGCCGCGCCGCCGCCGCGTGACGCAATCTTCGCGATGTTCCAGGGGGCCAACAACGAGAGCCGCTGTGTCCGCACGCGCGACGCCAAACTGATCCGCACCTTCACCCCGCGCCGCCGTCACGAACTGCCGATTGACATCGCCAACGTCGTACAGCGCGTCCGCTGTCCCACGGTGGAGCTCTTCGACCTGGCGCGCGACCCGAACGAGTTCACCGATGTCGGCGCCGACCCGGCCTACGCCACTATGCGCGCCGGCCTGAGCGCGCGACTCTGGGCCTGGCTGGAGGAGGTCAACGACCCCGTCCTGCGCGGCCCCGTGCCGACGCCGTACTATCGCGAGGCGATCGCTGAATACGCCGAGCGGCGTTCATAGGTAGCCCTCACCCCCTGACCCCCTCGCCCGCGCACAGGCGAGGGGGTCAGGGGGTGAGGGCCGTAACCAGCAAAGGAGCGATAATGCACGAAGCGACCCCAATCCCTGCTGTCACGGCGCTCGACCGGCGCCAGTGGCGGCCACACGAGTACTCGTTACTCTGGCACTACGTCAATTTCGCCCGGCTGGCGAACAGCGTGGTAACGGCGCCAGGGCCGTTGCAGGGCTGGTTCGACCAGCCGCTCTGGCGGCAGTACTCCTACGCGCCGTTCAACGCGCGCGTGCTGGAGAATTATCATTCGCTGGGCTTTTTCGCCGCGTATGCCGCGCCGTGGAACCAGTATCACCGCGATCCCGGTGTGCTGCACCGGCTGGGCTTGACGCTGGAGTACACCTTTGCGCTGGCCGGGCCGCGCGGCGAACTGCCGGAATATGCCTCCGCCGAACTCGACGCGCCGATGCTCGCGCCGAGCAGTTTTGGCGCGGAGTACCTGGCCGCCGTGCTCGACCAGGCCGGCGCGCTGCTGCCGAACGACCTGCGGGCGCGGCTGACCGAGGTCGCGCGGCGGGCGACGCGCTATGTGTTGACGGCGGAGGACTCCTGGGAGCACGCGCGCTCCTTCTCCAACCAGTTCCTCGGCGCGCTGGTCGCGGCGCGCAAACTGGCGCGGCTGACCGGCGACACCGAACTGGCACAACTCGCCGCGCGCGGCGCGAACGGTGTGCTCTCCGATTTCAGCGCCTCACCCGGCTACCTCTACGAGAACGACGGCGCGGAGACGTTTGGCTACTTCTTCGTCTCGCTGCGCCGCCTGATTCCGCTCGCACAGGAATGGCCCGACCCGCGCTGGACGGAGGTGTTGCGCCGCCACTGCGCCTGGATGAGCCGCTGGATGCTGCCCGAGCCGAACCGCGACCTGATCCTTCTTGCGGGAACGCACCACACACGTACCGCCGGCCGCGCGCGGATCGGCGCGCCCGTCACCTTTGAGCAAACGCTACAGCCCGGCGACGGCGCGGACGCCTTCCGCTGGGGGCACGGCCTGGGCGAATTGCTGGCCGGCGCGGACGACGAGCGGCGCTTCCTGCGCCTCTTCCTGCCGACAGCGGCACAGCAAGACGCCTGGCGGCAGACGTGGCGCGACCACCCCGATCTGCTGGACGCCTGTGGCTGGTCGCGCGGCGCCGGCCAGTACCCGCCCGTCTCCACGCTCTGGTCCTATGAAAGCTACGCGCCTATGTCGGAGGACTGGCGGGCTGCCCGCGATGCCCTGCCCTGTCACCCTGCCGGGCCGGCTACGGAGACGCTGCGCGACGAGAAGGGCAACCAGTTCGTCTTTGTGCGCCAGCCGCGTTACTACACGGCGTTCGCGTTCGGCAGCCGCGCCAGCGTCGCCCGCTTGGGCCCGTCATTCCTCTGGCTGCCATCCGGCGGCACGGTGCTGCTCGGCTATAACGCCCAGGCGATGCCGCCGGGCCTTTGCTGGGAGACCGTGGCGGGCGAGCGCGGGACCGGGCGGCTGCCCGCGCTGGCGACCGTGCGCGACGAGGACGGTGCGACCGAAGTCACGGTGGATTACCCGGAACTCGGCCTGCACAAGACCTACGTGCTCCGTCCCGACGCGATTGACGTGCGCGTGCGCCCGCTGACGCCGCACGGTCAGGCTGTCTACGAGCGGCTGCCGCTGCTGCTGCGCGCGGACGACCAGCTCGTCCTCGACTACGGCCACTGTGCCGCGTCGGAACTCGGCCTGGAGCGCGGCCTCAGCGCCGTCACGCGCCGCGTCGCCATCGAGCGCCAGGGCCGCGCCATCCTGACCTGCGATTTCCTGGCCCCGGTAACCATCAGTGCCGGCCGCCAGCCCGCGCGTGACGGCCTGGTCGCCGTGGAACTGCGCGCCCAGTTCGCGCCCATCTTCTATAACCGGGGCGGCTATCGTTTGCTCGTGTGATTGATGCCCTCACCCCCCGGTCCTCTCTCCCGTGATACAGGCGAGGGGAACACCAGCCAGGACGTAGCGCGTTCCCCCTCGCCCGTAGGGCGGGAGAGGGGGGCAGGGGGTGAGGGCCGTGAAAGGAACAGTAATGCGCCAGCCAAATCTGCTCTTTCTGATGTCCGACCAGCAGCGGGCCGACACGCTCGCGCCTGGTTCGCCCTGCCAGACGCCGCACCTCGACGTGCTGACCGCGCGCGGCACGGCGTTCAATCGTTGCTACGCGCCGAATCCGATCTGCTCGCCGACGCGCGCCAGTCTCATGACCGGGCTGCTGCCGCATAATCACGGCATGGTGGACTGCACGCATACCGTGGAACCGTATCGCGCTGAACTGAAGTCCGACCTGCCCTTCTGGAGCCAGGCGCTGCAAGCGGGTGGCTACCACACCGGCTACTTCGGCAAGTGGCACATCGAGCGGAGCAATCGGTTGGAGAACTTCGGCTTCGCCGAGTACGAGTTGAACAACTCGCCCGGCTACGCCGCGCACCGGCGGGCGCTGGGGCTGGACGAGCGCGCCCGCCGCTTCGTCAGCCGCCGCGCGGTGGCGCAGCCGGGCTACCGCGACTTCACCATTTGCGGCGTCGTGGACGAGCCGATCGAGGCGACCGCCGAACACTACCTCTACACGCGCGGCATCGAGTTCATCGAGCGCGCGGCGCGCGAACCGGACCAACCCTGGGCGCTCTTCGTCAGCACCCTCGCGCCGCACGACCCCTATATCGTGCCGCAGGAACATCGCGCGCGCTACAACGCGGCCGACCTGCCCCGCCCGGCCAGTTTCGACGACCCGCTGACCGACCGCCCCGGCATCTATCGCCGCATCCAGCGCGTCTGGCACGACCTCGACTGGGACGACTTCGCGGAGGCGACCGCCTGCTACTACGCCTTCTGCTCGCTGGTGGACGACCAGGTCGGCCGCATTCTCGCCGCCGTGGACGCGGCCGGGCAGCTCGACAACACCATCGTCATCTATACCTCCGACCACGGCGACTACCTGGGCGCGCACCGGCTGCTGCTGAAGGGTGTGCCCGCTTTCGAAGAAGCGTACAAGGTGCCGCTGGTGCTGGCCGGGCCGGGCATCGCCGCCGGGCAGCGCAGCGACCACATCGTTAGCCTGCTCGACCTCGCGGCGACCATCACGCCGCTGACGACCAGCGGCGACTTCCCCTGCTTCGGGCGCTCGCTGCTGCCGCTGTTACAGCCGCGCGACGCGCCGGTGGCCTGGGAAGACCAGGCGTTCGCCGAGTGCCACGGCCAGCGTTTCTTCTATACCCAGCGGACGATCTGGCGCGACCAGTACAAATACGTTTTCAACGGCTTCGACGAAGATGAGTGCTACGACCTGGCCGCCGACCCGCACGAGTGCCGCAACGTCGCCAGCGACCCGGCGTACCAGGAGGTCGTGCGCGACCTCGCCGCGCGCATGTGGGCGATCATCCGTGCGACCGACGACTACAACATGCACCAGGCGGAGTACGGCATGTTCCGCTTCGCGCCGGTCGGGCCAGAGGCAGCGCAAGTCCAGTGAAGATAACATAATCTCACGATGTAGTGCGCCCTGGTAGGCAGCGCATGGAAGAAGCGCGGCGGCGCTGGCGTTATCGCAAGTGTCGCCGCTGTGCGAGCGGTGGTTTACGATGCTCGATGACCGCCGCGCGGCGGCGAGAAGGTGATAATAATGGCGCGGCCCTTGTCAGTCCTCGATCTCACGCCGATTGAAGCGGGCGAGACCGCCCAGCAGGCGCTCCAGCACTCGGTGGACCTCGCCGTGCTGGCCGAACAACTTGGCTATCACCGCATCTGGTACGCCGAGCACCACAATACCGCCGGCCTGGCGAGCGCCTCGCCGGAGGTGCTCATCGCGCATATCGCTACGCAGACGACCCGCATTCATCTTGGCTCGGGTGGGGTGATGCTGCCGAACCATGCCCCGTTGCGGATTGTCGAGGCATTCCGCCTGCTGGAAGCGCTCCATCCGGGGCGCATTGACCTGGGACTTGGCCGCGCCCCCGGCACTGACACGCTCACGGCGTTCGCGCTGCGGCGCTCGCGCGAGGCGCTGCGCGCCGACGACTATCCGAACCAGCTGGCCGAACTGCTGGCCTACGACGATCAGTCGTTCCCCGACGACCACCCCTTCCGGGAAATCCTGGCGGTGCCGAACAACGTTGCTCTGCCGCCCGTCTGGTTGCTGGGGTCGAGCGACTTCAGCGCGGAACTGGCGGCGCAGGCTGGGCTTGGCTTCGCGTTCGCGGCGCACATCAACGGGGCGGGTGCGGTAGCCGCGCTGCGGCGCTACCGCGAGGCGTTCGTCCCCTCCCCGCGCTACCCGGCGCCGCAGGCAATTCTGACGGTCTCGGTGGCGGTGGGGGAAGACGCGGCGCACGCCGCAGAACTCGCGCGGGTCAACGACCTCTTCCTCCTGCGCCTGCGGAGCGGGCAGCGCGGCGGTCGCCCGACCGTGGCGGAGGCGCGAGCCTACCAGTTTACCCCTGCCGAGCGCGCCGCCATCGCCGCCATGCCGATGCGCTATTTCGCGGGCGACGCGGCGAGCGTGCGGCAGCAGATTACCGCACTGGCCGACGAAGCGCAGGCCGACGAGATCATGATCACGACCTTTCTCGCCAACCCTGCTGACCGCGCGCGGGCGCTCGTTGGTTTGGCGGGTAGAGAGTAGGGAGTAGGGCTGCGGCCACAAAGTCCCTCCGGGACTGGGTTCATTGCGAGGTCGGCGCTGGTGGTTAGCTCATTGGTTGACCAATCCAGTCCCCGCAGGGGGACTTCGTGGCCGCAGGCCAGCTAGCCCCGGATTTCAATCCGGGGTGGCCCTCAGCGGCACCGCGCGTAGCTACCAGCTATAGGGCAGGCAGGCAGCGCGTCTGATCTGCCCAACTCGCCTCAGCCAACATGGATCGCCGGGCGCAGGGTCGGGTCGGGTTCGGCCTTGCGTAAAACTTCGTGGGTGAGTGGGGCGATGTCCCCTTCGCCGAAGAGGATGAAGCGCGCCAGGTACTTGAGCGGGTTGCCCTCGGTCCAGCCGAAGTAGGCGTGCGGCCGGGCGCCGGTG
>DASUBC010000254.1:0-41548 GCA_035763465.1 Thermomicrobiales bacterium | reverse complement strand
GCCGCGCCTTACCGGGCGGTCATCGAAGGCATCGTGATATTCTTCTTGCACTTCCAGCGCTGTCTTGTGAACATAAATCCGCGTTGTTGCCGGCGAGGCGTGGCCCAATATCGTCTGCACGGTTGATTCGCGCACCCGACGCCGCACGAGTTCGGTCGCCAGGCCGTGCCGGAACGAGTGGGGAGTCACGTCGCTCTCCACGCCCGCGCCATGCGCGGCCTCGGCGACGATCAGTTCGACAGTGCGTGGATTAATTGCGCTGCCCGGCTGCCCGGGCTTATCGCGACCACTGAACGCGGGATACGCGCCCGTGCCCCGGCCTGCATCGAGGCGCGTACGCCAGTACGCTGTAAGCGCCTGCGCCGCCGCGTCGTCAAAATGGACCGTCCGGCTCTTGCCCCCTTTAGCGCGATAGACGAACGCGGTTCGCTCGGGTAGGTTGATGTCCCGGCGGCGCAGCGCGCAGAGTTCAGAGACGCGCACGCCAGTGCGGTGCAGGGTCAGCAGCAGCGCGATGGCCTTGACGCGCCGGAGTTCGCGTTGCGGCTTGTCCTCCTTTGGACGAGTCGTGATCCAGGCGATCATCTGATCGAGGTCGTCGAGATGCACATCGGGCGGTGGCGGCGTGAAGCGTGGAAGCATCGCGTTGATGCGTACGCGCAGTTTATCGTTGGCAAGGGTTGGGTGGAGGTCGTATGCCGCCAGGAAGCCGTAAAACTTGCGAACTGCCGCGAGCTGGTTCTGAGCGTAGCGCATCCGCGACACGTCTTCCGGGGCGCGAATATCTTCGGGCATGATTGTCGTCAGGAAATCGGTGACATGCTCGATCGTGAGAGAAGTCACCGCTATTCCTGCTGTCGTGCAGCCGGATTCCCGCGCGACAAACTCAAGGAAGTGGCGCAGGCCGATGCGATACGCCTTTTGCGTGCGCGGCGCAAGCCGCATTGTTGCGAAGAATTGGCTTTGCGCGTGCTCAACCGTTACGATCGGGCAGGAAAGTTCGTCCGCAGCCATACACCACTTCCTGACAAGCAAAGGCCACCTGTGTACGTACACTTAGCCTAGTATAGCATAGCTGCGAATCAGTATAATTCGTTCAATTCTTGTTGTCCGAAATTACTAGGAGATCTGATGCGATTGCCGAGGCTGGCCCTGGACCGTTATCATTGGCACGGCATGCGTAGGTTGCAGCACACACGAATCAGGGTAGGTAGCGTTCGCGTATGGTGGCCCCAGTAGACCCCCCGGTTGTCAAGGCAGTGTCACCGCCAACGCAGGTTCGCGCCTGGCTGTTAGCCGCGCGGCCCAAGACGCTGCCGGCGGCGGTCGTGCCGGTCGTCGTCGGCACGGCGGCGGCTATCGCGGACGGCGGCTTCGCACTGGCGCCCGCGCTGGCGGCGTTCGCGGTGGCGCTGCTGTTGCAGATTGCAGCGAATTTCGCTAATGACGTCTTCGACTTCCATCGTGGCGCCGACACTGCGGAGCGACTTGGGCCGACACGCGTCACCCAAAGTGGCTTGATCGCGCCAGCGCGCGTCTTGCAGGCCACGTTGCTCACCGTAGGCCTGGCAGCGCTCGTGGGTCTCTATCTGGTCGTGCGCGGTGGCCTGCCAATTTTGCTGCTGGGCATCGCGGCGATCATTGCCACTCTGGCATACACCGGGGGGCCATTCCCGCTTGGTTACCACGGGCTTGGCGAAGTCTTCGTTTTCTTGTTTTTCGGCCTGGTCGGTGTCGCCGGCACATATTATGTCCAGACAATGGCGCTGACCGGTGTGGTGCTGGTGGCGGCCATACCAGTCGGGTTGCTGATCGCCGCCATCCTGGTCGTCAATAACCTGCGTGACCTGGAGACCGACCGGCAGGCCGGCAAACACACGATTGCGGTCCGGCTGGGCCGGGCTGGAACGCAAGTGGAATATGTCGTGCTGGTTGGCGGCGCCTATCTTGTGCCGGTTGGCCTCTGGATCGCCGGCGGTCTCGGTGCCTGGTGGTATATTCTCCCGTGGCTCTCACTGCCGTTGGCGCTACGACTCGTGAACCAGACGCGCCGCCAGGCCGGCCGGTCGCTGAACAAGACCCTCGCGGGAACCGCGCAACTGGCGCTGGTGTTCGGACTACTGCTGGCCGCCGGCTTGGTGCTGGCGCCTTGACGAACGCAATTCTCCCGACCCAGGCTGAAAAAGCCGTCGTTGTTGAAGCGATGTTCGATCGCATCGCACGGCGTTACGATCTGCTGAATGACCTCATGACGGCCGGTGGGCACCGGGTCTGGAAGGCCGCGACGCTGCGCGCGTTGTGGGATCGCCGCGGCGGACCGATCCTCGATGTGGCTACCGGCACTGGCGACCTGGCGCTGGCCTTCGCGCGCCGCGCGCCATATGCAGCCGTAGTTGGCCTTGATTTCAGCGGTGCAATGCTCGCCCGCGCACGGCAACGACAGAGCGGCGACAATCCATCCCTACTGTTCCTGCGGGGTGATGCGCTCAACCTTCCATTCGCCAGCCAGTCTTTCGCCGGCATTATGTCGAGTTTTGCCCTTCGCAATGTGGCCGACCTCAGTCAACTCTTTCGCGAGCTGTACCGGGTGCTGGCGCGCAGTGGCCGCGTGGCGCTCCTTGATCTGGTGCCGTTGCCCAACCCGCCGCCGTGGACGCGGCTGGCGCAGGCGCATCTGCGCTATGTTGTCCCGCGCCTGGGGGCGCTACTGGCGACCGATGCGCCCGCCTACACCTACCTGCCGGCCTCTGTGGAGATGTTGCCGCCCCTGCCACGCATTGAGGCCATGCTGTGCGAGACCGGCTTCAGGGCAGTCAAGCACCGGCTCTTTGGCCTCGGCACGGTAGGGCTGATCACTGCTACCCGTCCCTGAAGCGCCAGATTGCCTGGCGCCGGGCTACGTCTACCACCCGGTCTACGGGTCTAGTCCCGCGTCACGAATGTGTTCGACGGCGATCTTCAGGATAACGTGTGGATTGCCTGGGTCTTTGTTAGGGTACGTCTCCCGTCTCACGCTCGGCCATCCAGCGCCGCGCCTCGGTGATCGCGCCGGCTTCGTCACCAGGCGCCAGGGCGCCGTCAATAACGAGCGCGCGCAGATGATCTTTTAGCGGCCGGATCCAGGGGCCGGGTGGCCGGTCGAATAGCGCCATGAGTTGCGTGCCATCCAAAGGGCTTTGTAGCTTCGCCAGCTCCTGTTCGGCAAGCAACTCTTCGCAGTGAGCTGCCAGCCCGTCAATCCGCTGCCAGGCCCGTTCGCGCACTGACTGCCGGCCGCTGGTCACGTCGGCGCGCGCTAGCGCCAGCAAATCGTCGAGGTAAGGGCCGACGTCAAGCATCAGCCGGCGCACCGCGCCGTCGGTCCAGTCCGGGCCATACTGCGCCGGGCGGCCGTGCTGTTCGATTAGCGTGCTCACAGCGCTCACCAACTCCCGAGGCTGCTTCAGGCGTCCGAGCACGCCGCGCGCAATACGTGCGCCAAGCACTTCGTGACCGAAGAAATGAACCTCGCCGTTCTGGACGCTGTAGGTGCGTGGCTTGGCGATGTCATGGAGCAGCGCAGCCCAGCGCACGGCCTGGCGCGCGGGAGCGCCGGCCACGACAACCTGCGTGTGGGTCCACAACTGTTTCGAGCCGGGGGCGTCGAATTGCACCAGCGGTACGAGTTCCGGCAGCGTCTCGGCGAGCAAGCCCAGGCGGTCGAGGAGTTGCAGGCCGGTTGTCACGAACTGGGCAATGAGTAGCCGCGTCAGCTCGTTGCCAACGCGCTCGGGGCTGACACGCCGAAGCGCCGGCGCCAGACTGACGATGGCAGCGCGCGTCTCCGGCTCGATGACATAGTCGAGTTCGGCCGCGAAACGCACCGCGCGCACTAAGCGCAAAGGATCTTCAGTGAAGCGGGCGTGTGGATCAGCGACCGCGCGAATCGTATGCTGGGCCAGGTCGCCGGCGCCATCGAAGGGATCAATCAGAGCGGTTTCAGCGCCGGACGTAATCACGACAGGCAGCGCCATCGCGTTGATGGTGAAATCCCGCCGGGCAAGGTCAGCCAGGATGTCGATGGGCGCTTGCTCATCACGGAACGACGTAATCTCGACCGCTTCGCCTTCCAGTTCCAGGCCAACGGTGGCGAAGCGCTCGTTCGCCGAGTGAATCGCTGTCGCGCCGGCGCGTTCGGCGGCGGCGCGGATCTGTTCAGGCGCGGCGTCGGTCGCGAAGTCGAGGTCGTATGGTGCCTGACCGAGTAACAGTGAGCGCACAGCACCGCCGACCAGATAGAGCGCGGCGCCTTCGGCGCGAAACGCGATGGCGAGCCGCGCCGCGACACGCCGCTGCGTCTCACCCAGCCGGCCAAGCACAGTGCCGATCGCCATCGGTCCGCCGTGAATCTGTCCCGCCACCAGTCTACCCGTCCCAGTGAATGACATGCGCCGCGGATCGCCGCGGCAGCACTGAGGATGGTACCACAGAGAGTTTGGCCGGTTCACCCAAGCGAAGACGAACTTTCAGCCGGCACTGGTGGCCCGGCGGTGACCAGCATGAGCACGGTCTGACCCGGTTGTGGTGGCGACGTCGTGGTGCAGGGGATAGTGTCACCGGTCTCGGTTAGCACAAAGAGCGGCACTTCGACCGCGCCATCGTCGCCGAACCGGTCGGCCTCCTCACCGACTACATCGAGCGTGATCGCCTCGATCGTGCCCCCTGCCGCAAGCTGACGCGCCAGGTAGGCGTGATCCACGCTGGGACCGAAGAGCAACCGCCCGCGTAGTGGCTGCCGTGCCGAACTGGTCTCAGCGCCGAGCGGCCCTTTCACTGGCAGCTGGTAGACCTCGGTCCAGCCGAACTGGCTGGCGAACCGGAGCGCCGCGAGCGCGTTCACTTCATCGTTCGGCGTCAGCGCGAGCAGCCGTCCGATACCCTCCAGTGCTACCTCGTCCAGCAGCCCCTCGGCCAGAATGTTCTCGACCAGAGCCGGTAAGCCCTTGTGCCGGGCATCGGCCACATGCGCGGGATTGATGTCCACCAGCACAACCGGACAGCCTTGCTTGACCAGCGCAGCGCCGATGGCCCGTGCGGGGAGATCGGCGCCCGCGATCAGGGCGCCATGGGGCCGGCGCTGCCGGACGCCGAGCCGCCTGGCGAGCGGACTGGCGGTCAGGCCATAGATAGCCACGGTGCAGATGATGACAAGGAACATGTTCGCGGTCAGCTGATTGGCGTTGGGGTAGCCGACCTGGGCCAGCCGCAGGGCGAAGATCGAAGCGACCGAGGCCGCGACGACACCGCGCGGCGCCATCCAGGCGAGAAAGAGCCGCTCGTTGCGAGTCAGGTCGCTGCCGGCTGTCGCCAGCAGTACGCCCAGCGGCCGGGCGACCAGCAGCAAGACGAGGACAAAGAGCACACTGCCCGGTCCCAGCTGCGCCAGGTCGTGCGGCTGCAAGCGCGCCGCGAGGACGATGAAGAGACCTGCCAGTAGCAACACCCGCAGATTCTCCTTGAACTCGATGATATGGGCCACCGGCACGAACGGCTGGTTCGCCAGCAGGATGCCCATAATCGTTACCGCCAGCAACCCCGATTCATCGTGCAGCCAGTTCGCGAGGGTGAACGCGGCGAGAACCAGTGTCACGGTCGCGGAGTTGTGGAGGAAGTCCGGCACGAGGTAGCGGCGGAGCGCGGCGACCAGCAACGCCGCGCCGCCCAGCCCGGCGAGTGTCCCGGCCAGCACCGCCAGGCCAAAACCCTCGATCACCTTGTGAGTGGCAATCTCGACACTGCTGGACAAGACGGCCTCGAAGACAAGCAGGGCGAGCAGCGCGCCGAGCGGGTCAATGAGGATGCCCTCCCAGCGCAGGATCGGGCCGATCCGGCCGCGTGGCTTGACATGTTCAAGCAGCGGCCCGATGACCGTCGGTCCGGTCACGATGAGGATCGTGCCCAGGATGAGCGCCAGCGCGAGATCGAAGTGGAGCAGGAAGCGCGCGGCCAGCGTGCTGACGCACCAGGTCACCGCCGCGCCGATCGTCAGGAGGTTCCGTACGACGTTGCCGGTCTCGCGTAACTCATGAATCCGCAGGCTCAGACTGCCCTCGAAGAGCACCAGCGCCACGGCCAGCGAGACGAGCGGCGCGAGCAACTCGCCGAAGATCGCGTCGGGTTTGACGACGCCGGTCACCGGGCCGGCGAGCAGACCACAGAGGAGGAGGAGCAGAATTGATGGCAATTTCAGTCGCCAGGCCAGCCATTGCGCGCCGACCCCTAATACCAGAATGAACGCGATTTCCATTTGTGCTTACCCCACCGCATTATCAGACATGCGCCACTACCCTCGTGGCAATTGGAAACTGCTATTGTCGCATGCGGCGCTATGTCGTTGCCATTGCTGTCATCCGCTTGACGCAGTGCGGGCTTCTCGTTATAAGCAGGTGACTGAGTAGTGTTGATTCATAGGGATATGTAGTCACACGGCGGCGATGCGACAGGCGGTGAAAGACGCGATACCGACGATGACTGGCGGCACGCTCACCGGCGTAGATACAGATGATGCCCGGCTCGGCTGGCGCTGGGTGTGGCCGGTCGCGGGACTGCTCGCCTTGCTCGGCTTCGGCCTGCACGCGCTGCTTATTTACGAGTTGCAGCCCGCCCAGCCAGGCGCGTACTACCCCAGTCAGGGCGCGCCGCTGGTGGCGGCGACCGGAGCGACTGACTTTCCCTATAACAGTGATCCCCCGACCAGCGGCGCGCGGGTTGACTGGCTGCCGGCAGAGTTCGTGCTCGACACGCCGCTGGACAAACCACGGCAAGTCAATATCCTGGCCTACGGCAATATCATCGTGCAGTACAACGATACAGGCACGCCGGGCCTGCGAGAGCAGATCGCCTTGCTGGCGAACCGCTACAATAACCGGCCGGTGGACGTCAACCTGCGACACGGGCATGGCATAGTCGTCGCGCCGAACCCTGCCCTGCCGCCCGGTCAGGTCGTGTTGACCGCCTGGACGCGCGCCGAGCACATCACCGGCTACGACGAACCGGTGATCGAGCGATTTATCGAAGCCTGGCAGGGCAACCTTGCCAGCGCGGGGCGTTGATAGAAGGAGCAAAACATGGCCTGGACGGAGTGGCGAGACCCGGCGCTGGAAGAAGCACTGCTCGGCGCGCTCACGCTCGACGCGCCGTGGGCCGTGGTTGAGCGGTTTGCCGGGCTGGTGCGCGAGTCGGGCACGGACGCGGAAGCGGAGGCGATCGCGGCGCTTACGGCCCGGCTCGACGAGTGGGGCGTGCCGTATACGTTGCATCACCCGATCTGCCTGATCAGCCTGCCGCGCGAGTCGGCGCTCGCGGTCTACGGTCCTGCCGCGCGCACCGTCGCGGCGAAGACGCCCGCGATGAGCGCCGCGACCGGCGACGAACCGGTTCGTGGCGAACTGACGTACCTACCATCCGGCTACGCGCACGGCGTCGAAGATCTCTTTAGCGCTGGTCTCCCTGCGGACGCAGCGCAAGTTGCTGGGAAGATCGTGCTGACCGAAGGGCTGCCGATGCCGGCGAAGGTGGCCGACCTGACCCGGCTTGGCGCGCGCGCCGCCGTCTTCATCAGCCCCGGCGAGCGCATTCACGAAGGCATCTGCACGACGATCTGGGGCACGCCGGACCTTGACTCGATTGGGCGGCAGCCGACCCTGCCGGTGCTCGAAGTGAATCACGCCGACGGCGCCCGGCTCATCGCGGAGGCACAGGCGGACACGATCGAGGTCGGGGTCATTACGCGCCTGGAGACGCGCTGGCGGCCGATCCCGGTCCTGGTCGCCGAGATTCGCGGCGCGGCGGACCCCGACCAGTTCGTGCTGCTGCACGGCCATCTCGATTCCTGGCACGGCGGCGTCGGTGACAATGCGACCGGCGACGCGCTGCTCCTTGAACTGGCGCGCGTCTTCCACCAGCACCGCGACCGGCTGCAACGCACGCTGCGCGTCGCCTGGTGGTCAGGGCATTCGCATGGCCGCTACGCTGGTTCGACCTGGTACGCCGACGAGTTCGCCATTGACCTGGCCGAGCATTGCATCGCTCAGGTCAACAGCGATTCGCCCGGTTGCCGCTGGGCTACCACCTACGACCACCTGACCGTCATGAGCGAGACCGAGGCGCTGGTGCGCGCGGCGGCACACGAAGCCACTGGCCTGGAGATCAGCCCCGAGCGCCCGCCGCGCGCCGGCGACTACTCATTCAACAACATCGGTGTGAGCGGCTGCCTGATGCTCTCCTCGACGATGGCTGAGGCCGACCGCGCCGCGCACGGTTACTACGCCGTCGGCGGCTGCGGCGGCAATATCGCCTGGCACACGGAAGATGACACACTGGAGATCGCCGACCGTGATGTGCTGGCGCGCGACCTCCGCTTCTACACGACCTTGGTCGCGCGCCTGGTGAACGCGCCGCTCCACCCGCTCGACTTCCGCCAGACGGTGCGCGAGATACAGGCGACGCTAGGGCGCTACAACGCGGCGGCGGAGCCGACCGTCAGTCTGATCGAAGCGAGCGCCGAGACCGCCGCGCTCGCCGCCGAACTAGAGCGCTACTACACTGGCGCGGGCGCACTGCTCGACCGGCCGGCGACCGATCCGGCCGTCCAGCGTTTCAACGCCATCGCGCGAGCGCTCAGTCGCCTGCTGGTGCCGGTGAATTACAGCCGACAAGGCGCTTTTCGGCACGATCCGGCGCTCGACGTCCCGCCGCTGCCCGACCTGGCGCCGGCGCTGCTGCTGCACGACGGCAACCGGGAGAGCGACGAGGCGCGCGTGATTCGCGCGCACCTCATTCGCGGGCGCAACCGCCTGATCTGGACACTGCGCCAGGCGCGTGGGCTGGTCGCGCAGCCTGCCTGACGGGTCAGACAGTCTGTATGCTGGAGCCATCAATATGGTCACCTAGACTACTGCCGAGGTGGTTTAGCCGAGGCCGTGTTCGAGGGCGAAGCGCGTCGCGGCGGCGCGCGAGGAGACGGCGAGTTTGCTGTAGATGGAGTCGAGGTGGCGGCCTACTGTACGTGGACTGAGGAAGAGGCGGTCGGCGACCTGGGCGTTGGTCAGCCCCTGGGCCACCAGCCGCAAGACCTCGACCTCGCGCGCGGTCAACCCGCCGGGATAGGCTGATGGGGTGGGCTGGACGCGAGCGAGGCGCGCGGTCAGGTGGTCGGCGCGGGCGAGCGCTGGCGCCGCACCGAGCGGCGTGCAAATCGCGCGGACCTCGGCAAGGAGTCTAACGGCGTGGTCCCGGTCGTGGCTGGCAGCGACTTCGGCCTGCGCCAGCAGAGTCAGGGCGCGCTCGTACGGGGCGGCACAGGCATTCGCCAGGGCCAGGGCTCTGGCGAGATGCTGTGTCGCCGCAGCAGGCTGGCCGGCCACCATGGCGAGTTCGCCGAGCAGGCGGTGCGCGGCGAGGAGCGCGAGCGGCTGGCGCGGTTCGCTGGCGTGGACCAACGCCGCCTCGGCATGGCGGTGAGCGGCGTCCAGGTCACCTGCCGCACGGTAGTAGGCCGCCCAGCCGAGCTGCCCTTCGGCCTGGCCGAGCACCGCGCTGCTCCAGACCAGCCAGCGGTCATACGCTTCCAGCCAGGCGCGGGCTGTGGGCAGGTCGTCCGTGTCGAGCGCGAGTGCTGCCGCCAGGCGCTGGATTGGCAAGGCCCAGCGGAAGATGCTGTTCCCTGGTGCAGTGGTTGGACCATCGAGAAAGACGTCCTGCACAAGGGTTTGGGCCAGTGCTGTGTTGCCCTGCGCGTATGCCACCGGGCCGAGCACATGCGCCGCCCAGAGGCGAATCCCAGGCTCGTTCGCCAGGAGCGCCGGAGCCAGCTCCCGAACCTCTGTCCACTCTCCCGCGAGCGCCAGTGGACTGAGCCGAGCCACGCGCGGTGGCAGGCTATCCAGAGCGCCACTCGCCAGCCGCCAGGCATCCTCGGCCACCTGCGCCAGATGCTGGCGTTCCGCGACCTGGTCGGCCTGATAGGGTAGCAGCAGGCACTCCAATGCAAAGACTGCGGTCAGGGCAACCTGGAAATGATGTTCAACAGCACGGTAGGCTGCTCTAGCGTGTGCGAAGGCTCGGCGGGCCGCGGCGGGACGTCCGAGCGCGGCATAACTCTTTGCCAGCCCCTCATAGACATCGCCGTACATCGAACCGTCCCGCCCAGTGCTGATAGGTGTGGACGGCATCTGCGTCAACACACGTTCACCGAGCGCGATCGCCTCGGCATAGCGTCCGGCATCGGCAAGAAAGCCGGTTAGCGCGCCTTGGCTATCGAAGACTTCTTGTTCTCCGGACTCGCCGTAGATCGCCTCGCGGAACCCTTTGAGCCGCAAGCGGTCTGCTGGGGAGAGCGCTTCGATTGCCGCCTGCCCAGCCTGCATCTCCGCCAGCCCGCGACGGATGTCCAGGAGAAAGCACCGGAGTTTGCCCAGTTCGAAGGCGATTATGGCGGCTAGCGCATGATCGCCTGCAGCCGCTGCGAGTGGCATCGCTTGCTCCAGTACCGCCACGCCCTGCCGTGATGCCGCGTAGCGCCGGGCCTGGGCTAGCCGGACGAGCAACAGGGCTTGTTCACCAGCAGCGGCATTTCTATGCTGCATCAGCGCTAGCGCCGCCGCAAACCGGTCGGCGGCGGTGAGCCAGGCGTAGGCACGCTGCGCCCGCTCCCCCGCTGCTACCAGCCAGCTGGCCGCGCGCTCGTCGCCCGCCTGCTGGAAATGGTAGGCCACAGCGTCGGGGTCAGGTGTGGTCGCAGCGGCCAGCGTCTCCCCGGCCCGCCGGTGCCAGCGCTGCCGCCGGACGGGCAACATGCCGGCGTACAGCGCATCGCGGATCAACGCGTGCGAGAAGCGGACTTCCGTACCCGTGGGCGTTGGGGTGAGGATGTGCGCGTCCACCGCCCGGTCCAGCAGATCCACTAGCGCGCCGTCGTCCACCGCGCTGACTCGCGCCCAGAGGTCAAGCGGCACGTCCTGTCCAAGGATCGCCAGGATCGCGAGTTGCTCCCGTGCCGGCTCGCCAAGCCGCGCCAGGCGGCCATCAATCACCTGTCGCAGCAAGGCAGGCAGGGATGCGTGGGCCAGGTCGCCCAACATCCAACCCTCGTCGCGCAGGGTGAGAACGCCCTCGTCTTCGCAGGCGTGTAACAGCTCCGCGATGTAGAACGGGTTACCCTCGGCGTGAGCGTGCAGGTAGGCGACGAGGCGCGCGGCGTCGGGGCTGGGTAGGGAGTAGCGTGCCTGCACCAACGCCTCCACCGCGTCGTCGGGCAGGGGACGTAGGGCCATCCGGCTGGCCGGGGCCTCGCGGACGAGCAGCGGCAGCAGCTGGTACAGCGGGTGTTGCCGTGTGAGTTCATCATCGCGGTAGGTGGCGATGAGCAACACTGGCACGGTCGCCAGCTGGCGGGCCAGGAAACGCAGGAGCTCGAGGGAGGTAGGGTCGGCCCAGTGCAGGTCATCGAGCAGCAGCACCAGCGGGCGCCGAGCCGCGACCGCCGTCAGGAAGTCCTGGACCTCGCGAAAGAACGTGTTCTGGCTCGTGATGACCCCAAGTTGCCCGCGTGCGGCCAGGGGCACGGGCAGCGGAGGCAGCGCGTCACCAGCGGGATAGCGCGCGCAGAGGTCAAGCCAGGGGCCATAGGGTGGAGTCTCCGTAAGGTCGTAGCAGTGGCCGGTGAGGACGAGCACGCCCTGGTGCGTGGCTTCGCGGCTCAGTGCCTCCGCGAGCGCGGTCTTGCCGACACCCGCCTCGCCGCCGAGCAGCACGAGACTGCCGTGCCCGGCGCGTGTGTGGGCGAGACAGTCGCGTAGCACCGCCTGCTCGCGGTCCCGGCCGACGAGCAGCGGGCCAGGGGTGCTGGGCGGAATGTGCAGCGCGAAGAATGTGGCCATGAGCCGTGGCACCGTGATTACCACTGTTCCGGTGGCCGATGGCGTTCACATCCAGTATACACCCATTGTCGGTCGTCAGAAGCGCTGGTGCGGCACCCGCCAGAAGCCAGAGCCCGGCGGACCAGAATTTCCTGACGCCGGCAACCAGGATCTTAGGATCTTATGCCAGCAACGTCATTTCGCGCAATCTATGCTAGCATAGACATTCGGGCACTATGCCAGGCAGCTCTAGGCCAGTGCGGCGAACGATGGCAACCGCAGTCTTCAAGGCAATCGAGACGCCACGCTTTGGCCGGCGGACGTTCACGGCAGGACTCCTCGCGGCGGGAAGTCTCGCGCTGGTTGGCGACCGCGCGGTGGATGCCGCCTGGCCGCTGCCACTTGACGTGGGCGACCCCGCGCTGGCGGCGTACGTGCGGGGTGTCAGCGACCTCCCGCCGCGCGATTGGGTCTTGCTGGTCATCGCGGCTGCGGTGCTGCCGCAGGGGGCGAACACTATGCGGGCGCTCACCGCGCGGTTGCCGGCAAGCCAGGCGCGGGATACGCTCGATACCTGGAGTTACCGCTTCGACGCCGGCCATATGCGCGCCGTGCTTGGCCGAATCGCCACACTCCTGAACGATGTTCTACCGGCAGACCGGGCGCAGCATTATGGCGCGTTGCTCGCGTCCGAGCGTGCCCGCTTAGCCGCTGGCGGCCAGGTTGATTACGCAGGAATGCGCTATCTGGTCACGTTAATCAGTCGTGAGACCGGGATGCTGATTCACCCCGAACTCGCCGATCTCCCACTGGTGCTGCAACAGCACGCCGCGCCTGGTACGCCGTCACAGAGCGTGGCCGCGCTGCTGGCGGAACGCAACGAAAAGCGTCTCCTGGCGGCACGCTTTCGGCGCGACGCCGCCCGTCTGCTCGCTGGCGCGGCGCGGCGCGACCTGACGTCGCGCAGTGGCCCGCTCACCCTGCTGTCTGGACTTGGCGTGCCGGTGAGTGGCCCGCTGACGTATCAGCTGATCCAGGCAAGGGTGCCGGACTTGAGTGCGGACACACTCGCCACGTATGCGGTGTACTTTACTGCTGGCGACTTTCTGGCGCGCGAGCCGCCGGCGCCGCCGACGGCCTGGGCCGACTCGTTGCCGGCCGACCAGCGCGCGTATGTCCCAACCAACACGCTCAGCCCTCGGCTGAGTGTGGCGGAGATTCGCACACCGACGCGTGCGCCGCGCATCCTCTGGGCCGATGTCTCTGCTTGCCGGACAGTCGTCGCTGAGCTCGCCGCGCTCTAGCACATAGAAGCAAGAATGAGCGACCAAACGATTGGTCGCTCATTCTTGGATTACTCAAAATACGTAGACTGACTCAGATCTCCTCGCGCCGCAGTGTCTCGGTAGGGCGTTCAACAGTCGCGACCGGAGCCGCCGCGCGAGTCTCGGTCCTGATGGCTTCAGTTTTGATTGGCCTGGCTTCCTGGGCAGCAGCGAGCTGGTTCTGTTCCTCGTCGTCGCCGACGTTCTCCTTAAATTCCTTCACGCTCTTGCCCAGCGCGCCACCGATCTGGCCAAGTTTCCCAGCGCCGAAGACGACAAGCACGATCGCCAGAATCAAGAGCAAGTGCATTGGTTGAAGGGCGCCAAATCCCATCGTGGCCTCCTTTTGCCCCCTGGTTCATTGCCGTATGTCACGCCAGCGTCAAGCGGCGTTTGACCAAGCCAGACGTTGTTGACTATTCACTGAGTATACCACAGTGCGCCAGTCAATGCCCACCGTCTTGGTGGTTCATCAGTCCAACGCCGCAACGGCCTGAAAGGTTCCCGGTGCCGCACGCAGTTGCTGCGCCAGCGCCCCAAGCGCGACGAAATCAGCCTGCTGGACGGCGAAGGGCCGGTGAAGTTGCGCGCGCGGACCAGGATGGTACAGCGGCATCAGCAACCGTCCCTGCCAGGCGCGCGGTCGCCCGACCGCATCGCGCAGGCGCAAGCCGTGTGGAGCAAGCGCGCCGAGCGCCGCCAGCGCGACCGCGCCCAGCGGCACGACGAGCGGCGCGTCAATAGCGGCGAGCTGGCGGGCCAGGAATTCGCCACATGCCGCCAGCTCGGCGCGAGCTGGCGGCCGGTTTCTACCCCGCTCGTCGCGCGGGTTACAGAGCACCGCGTTGGTGATAAAGACGTCCTCGCGCCGCAGTCCCGCCGCCGCCAGGAGCGCCGTAAAGTTACGACCGGACTGGTCGCCACTGAGGGGCACGCCGGTGCGCTCGCCGCCGAACCGTCCTGGCGCTTCGCCGACGAAGAAGACGAGCGCACCCGGCCGGCCGTTTGCCGCGGTCAACACCCGCCGACGTCCGGCCATCGCCGGGCAGCGCCGGCACGCTGCCGCCTCGGCGCAAAGCCGCGTAAATGGACCTTGCGGGTTCAGCGGTTCATCTAAGCCAACTGAACTGTAGTCTGTCAATCTGCAACAGCGCCTTACATCAACCCGCGATAAACGCCGCCGTCCACCAGCAGGCTGACGCCGGTGATGTAGCTGGCCTGCTCCGACGCCAGGAAAGCTGCCGCCGCCGCGTATTCCTCCACGCGACCATAGCGTCCCACCGGGATATCGGCTTCGGCCGCTCGGCGTACCTCGTCTGGCGTGCTATTCGCGCGTTTCGCGGTTGCGGCGTTTAATTGCTCGATACGGTCGGTGTAAATCGAGCCGGGCAACAGGTTGTTAACGGTCACGCCGTCGCGTGCAACCTCCTGTGAGAGTGTCTTCGCCAGTCCAATCACGGCTGCGCGCACGGAGTTGGAGAGCATCAGCCCCGAGATAGGCTGCTTGACCGAGACCGACACCGAATTAATGATCCGGCCCCACTGCCGCTCGCGCATCTCCGGCAGGACCGCGCGCGTCAGCCGCACTGTGCTGAGGAGCAGCAGACTCACCGCGCCCTCCCACTGCTGGTCGCTCAGCTCCGGAAAGACGCCGGGCGGTGGCCCACCTGCGTTGTTGACCAAAATGTCGATTGGCCCGTAATGGTCATGCACCGCGCCGATGAGCCGGTCAATCGCCGCCGCGTCGCTGACATCAGCTGCGACATAGAGCGGTTCTTGTCCGGCTGCCGCCGCGATCTCGGCCGCCGCCGCCCGCAACGACTCTCCCGAGCGCGAGCAGATCGCCACCCGCGCTCCTTCCTGCGCGAGTTGTAGTGCAATCGCCTTCCCAAGTCCCTTGCTCGCCGCCGTGACCAGCGCCACCTTATTCTGTAGTCCCAGATCCATTCGCTACTCCTTCTCGCGGTTGTGGCTGGATTGCCAGTATCATGCTATCGAAAAACTCTTGTTTGGACATGTGGGATATGTCGTAGCCACCGCCCCGACTTGTCAGCCTGCGGGCACGTTTCTATAGTTCACACCAATTGCTGCTCGCGCGAAGGAAGGCCAGGGGTTCGACGGTGACACAAGCAACGCTGCAAGTGAGTGTGGTGATTCCGACCTACAACCGCTGGGCGCAGTTGGTGCAGGTGCTCGACGGCTACCGCACCCAAACCCTTCCCCCCGCCACCTTCGAAGTCCTCGTCTGCGACGACGCCTCCTCCGACCAGACCCCCAGCCAGGTCCAGCACTACGCCGCCAGCGCTCCTTACCCCCTGCGCCTCCTCCCCGCCGCCCGCAACGCCGGCCCCGCTGCCGCTCGCAACCGCGGCCTTCACGCCGCCCAGGCGCCCATCGTCGTCTGCACCGACGACGACTGTGTGCCCCACCCAGACCTCCTCGCCCGCCACGCCGCCGCCGTCTCGCCCACCACCGCCGCCATCGGCCAGATCGCCTGGCATCCCGCCCTCGCGGTCAGCCCCTTTATGGCCTTCCTCGCCCCCGGCTACCGCTTCAACTTCGCCCAGATCACCGACCCCCACAATGCCACCTACCGCTGCTTCTACACCGCCAACGTCGCCCTCTGGCGCGCCACCGCCCTCACCCTCGGCGGCTTCGATGAGCAATTTCCGTACGCAGCCTTCGAGGACATCGAGCTCGGCTACCGGCTGCACCAGGCCGGGGTACGCCTGGTCTACGACCCTGACGCCCTCGTCTACCACCTCCATGCAATGCGGCTGGCCCCCATGCTGCAAAGCCAGCTGCGCAACGGCGAATCGGCCGCCTACGCGGTGAAGAAGCATCCCGAGCTGGCCTACATGGCGGGCGTCACCGGTGCGCGAACGAATGAAGTGACGCAGCGGTTTTACCGGGCGGCGATGGACTATTACTTCATCGCCGGCTTGCAGCGCGGTCTGAAAGAGCATTTCGGCGGCGAGTGGGCGGAGAAGCTCGACGATCTGCTCCTTGATAACCCCGAATACCGCGGCGCGATGGAGACACAACTGGCCGAGGCGCAGGTCTACGCCCAGCGCCTCGAAGTGCGCGTCGCGGAACTTGAAACGGCGCACCGCGAGCTTGCGGCGCATACCGAAGTGCTCGAAGACGCCGTGCGGCGAGCCAATCCGATCAAGAACGGCCTCTATCGCCTGGGGTCACGATTGAAACAGCGCCGGCGAGGACGGGCCGGGACGACCGGGCAATCTGGCGTAGCGCAGGAGCGATATTGATGACGCGTGTTCTCGTTCTGTCGTGCGACGTCGTGCCCTTGCCTGGTTTACCGACAGTCGGTGGTGGTTTACGCAGCTGGACGCTCGCCCGTGGCCTGGAGACCGCCGGCTACGACGTAACGCTCAGTTTTCCCCGCGAGCCGCTGGAGGCGCTGGCCGGCCAGGTAGACGCGGCGGCGATCGCGGCAGCGCAACCGTACACCTTCAACTGGAGCGATCCTGCCGCCGCCGTCGCCGCGCACCAGCCAGAGGTCGTGGTCTGCGCGAGCTGGCTGCTCGCCTCGCAATTTTCGACCTGTCCCGTACCAATGGCCGTTGATGTTGCCGGGCCCGTCCTGCTTGAGTTCCTCCATCAGGGCAAGCAGAAAGGGCTGGACCTCGCGGCGCGGAAACCACAAGGGCTGGCATTGGCCGACTTCGTCGTCTGTGCGGGCGAGCGCCAGCGCGCGTATTTCGCCGCCTGGTTGCTCATCGCTGGCTTTACACCGCAGGATTGCGCCACGCGCCTGGCGACCATGATTATGTCCGCTCCACCGGCGCCACGGCCGCCGCATGGGCCGCCAAATGCCGAACCAGTGATCATCTTCGCGGGCGTGGCCCTCCCCTGGCACGACCCGCTTGCCCCGCTGAAGACAGTAGCGGAAACGCTTGAACGTTGTGGACGGGGACAGCTCGAAATTCATCTCACCCAGCACCCCATCCACTCGCAGAATGCCTTGTGGTATGGGGAGTTCGTCACCTGGGCGGAGGCACACCCGCGTGTAACCATCTTCCCCGGCACGCAGCGAACGCACTCCGCCGTGCTCGACCTGTATCGCCGGGCAGATCTGGCGTTCGATCTCTTCGGTCATAACCTTGAACGTGAACTCGCGGTGGCGAACCGGACAGTCGAATATCTCTCTTGCGGCCTGCCGGTCCTGCACAGTAGTTATTCGGAGCTGGCCGAACCAATCGGGCGCTACGAGGCCGGCGTGGCCGTTGACCCCGCTGACCAACAGGCGGTGGCGGCTGCCATCGAACAGGTACTCATGGCGCCGGAGACGCTCCGCCGCTGGAGCGAGAACGCCAGCCGGCTGACCGATGAGCTCTTGACCTGGGACAAGACGATTGCGCCGCTCGCCGCCTGGTGCGCCGCGCCGAGTCGCCGCCAGCCAGGCGAATTTACCCCGGCAATGCTGCTACCCGACTACGAACGGCAACAAGAGTTACTCCAACGCCTTGCCGGCACGGAAGACGAGCTGGCTCGCGCCAAAACACTGGCCGAGACACGCAAAGAATACGCCGGGCAGGTCGAGGCAGCCTGGAACGCGCAGGGCGAGCAACTCGCCGCGCTCGACCGCGACCTTGCTGCCTGGCGCGCCGCCCCCTTCCGCTCTGCCTTGCGCCACACGCTCAGTCGACCGCGGAGCGCGGAACGCGGAACGCGGAATTAACTCGCGTCAGCACTATGCCTGTTGTCTACCACGACGCTATTCCAGCCTTAATTCCGCGTTCTGCGCTCCGCGGTCGGATGTCTTTCGTCACGTCGCCTGGTGACGTTCGCCGTACCACAAAGCTCACCTCCCGCACTAACGGCCGCGCCTTGCCACGCCTACAGTAGGTAGCGTGGGGTCGCGAGGGGCGCGACCTGTGGGAGTGACGAAGGAGGCCGGCATGGTCATCGCGGCAACCGCGCCGCCCAGGACGGCGATCGGCACACCAATCGTCGCCATCCGGGGCTTGCGGGTGAACTATGGAACAGTTGAGGCGGTGCGTGGGATTGACCTGGCGATCGCGCATGGCGAGACCTTCGGCCTGCTGGGACCGAACGGCGCGGGTAAGACGACAACGCTCGCCTGTCTCGAAGGTTTGAAATCGCCAAGTGCTGGTACGGTAACGGTCTTTGGCGAGGACGTTACACACAATATGGCCGCGATTAAGGCGCGCATCGGGGTCTCGCTCCAGAGCACCGCGCTCTTTCCCACCCTGACGCTGGTCGAACTGCTGACGTTCTATGCAGCGATGTACGACCGCTATCCGACGCGACAGCAAGCTCACGCACTGCTCGACCGCTTCGAGCTGGGCGAGAAAGCCAATGTCCGCGCGCGGGAGTTGTCGGGTGGACAGCAACAGCGGTTCGCGCTTGCGCTCGCGCTGGTCAACGATCCCGAACTCGTCATCCTGGACGAGCCAACGACCGGCCTCGATCCGCAAGCCCGGCGGAACATCTGGAACCTGATCACCGACCTGCGGACGGAAGGGCGTACGATTCTTCTGACGACGCATTACATGGAGGAGGCCGAGGCGCTCTGCGGCCGGGTCGGGATTATTGACCAGGGCCGGATTCTCGCGCTCGATAGTCCGCGCGCGCTGGTGAAGAGCCTCGGCGACCGCGCGACGGTGCTGGCGACCGTAGAGCTGCCGCTGGACGCGGTGCGCTACCTGCCCGCCGCGCTCGACGCGCGCTACATCGGCGAGCGCCTGGAAATCCCTTCGGACGACGCTGCGGCAACCTCAGCGGCGCTGCAACAGCTGGCGCAAGAGCGCGGCCGGAGCATCCGCGACGTGACGATCCGGCAGCCGAACCTGGAAGATGTCTTTATCGCGCTGACAGGGAGGACAATTCGGTCATGAAACGCTTTCTGACGCTCTTCGTGATGGATGCGCGCATGGTGCTGCGGAGCCGCCAGGCGATCGGCTGGACAGTCGCTTTTCCCGTGTTGATGATGCTCTTCTGGGGCTATATCGGCCGGGGTGCGATGGTGCAGGCGACGTTCGGCAGTGTGACGACGATATCCTTTGCCGGCTTCTTCATGGGTGGCATGATCGTGCTCACCACCCTCTCGCAGGGTATTCAAGGGTACGCGCCCGTGATGGTGAGTTTGCGCGAACAGGGCATCCTGCGGCGCGTGCGCTGCACGCCGCTGCCAACCTGGATGTTTCTGGTTAGCCGCCTGCTGGTGGAGGTGGTATCCACGCTGATCGGCTGCCTGGCGATCATCATCGTCGCGATGGCGCTGTTCGGTGTCCGGCTCTCGTGGCGAACTGTACCGGCGGCCCTCGGCCTGATGCTGCTCTCGATTGCGCTCTTCACCTCGTTCGGCCAGCTCATTGCGGCGCTGGCGCGTAAGCAGGAGACGGCTCGCGCCATGGCGCAGGTGCTCGCGTTCCCGTTGATGTTTGTCGGCGGCCTCTTTCTCCAACCAGACCTCTTTCCGAAGCCGCTGGCGACGGTCGCCCAGTGGACGCCGGCGGCGGTTGTCGGCGATCTGCTCCGCCCGGCGCTCATCCAGGGCAACTTTGGTACACGGCCGGCACTCAATCTGCTGGTGCTGGTTGGCTACCTGGTCGCCGCGCTGGCGATCTCGACACGCTTCTTCAAGTGGGACGAGGTGTAAGATAGTTGCGGGTTGCCGGTTTGTGGCTGCATTGGCGTGGTCCGTCAACGGCGGGCCACGCTGATCCCAGGCGATGAGGTGTCCGGTGAAGAGGCAAGAGCAGTGGCCGCGGCGCTGGTGGCAGTGGATCTGGCTGACGTTTATCCTCTGCTTTCTCAGTATCGCCACGGCGCTCGCCTTTCTCACCCAACCTGAACTGACCGCCACACCGCGTGGAGCGGTTGTCGCCCTGCTGGCACTCGCCTATCTTGGCTGGAACTGGCAGTGGTGGATCGTCCAGGCAGCGCGGCTGCACGCGAATATACGCTGGGGGCTGCTAGCCTGGACCGGGAATCTGGCGCTGAGCCTGGCTCTCTGCTGGTTCAGCTCCACCTATGTCGTGCTGCTCTGGGCGCTGGGCGGCGCAACGTTCTTCTATTTGCATCTGCCGCTCGCGCCTGCCGGCATGACGATCGTCATCGCAGCAATCATCGTGCTGCAATCGGGCGGTGTGCCGCACTTGCCCCACAACATCGACGAGTGGGGCAATCTCATTCTCCTGTCGCTGGCGCTGGGTAGCTGGGTTACGGCCGGCGTCGGCTTCGACCTGCTCATCCGCCAGCGGGTGAAGAATGAGCAGTTGATTCGCGACCTCCGCGCATCGCAGGAACAATTGCGCCTGGCCGCCACCCAGGAGCACGAACTGGTCCGGTTGCGCGAGCGCGAGCGGCTGGCGCGCGACCTGCACGACAATGTCGGCCACGCGCTCGTCCTGGCCTCGGTCAAACTGGAGGCGGCACAGCGGCTGGCGCGCGTGGATCGTGAGCGCGCGGGCACCGAGATTGACGCGACGAAGCAACTGCTGCGCGAGACGATGAACGAACTACGCCGCACCGTGACCAGCCTGCGCGCGGAGCCGCAGGAGGACCAATCGCTCGCAGAACTGATCGCCGAACAGGCGCGCACTATCGCCAGACAGACTGACCTCCAGGCGCTGGTGAACTGCGCCGAGATCGCGGGTCTCAGCGCGGCGCAAGAGGAAGCACTCACGCAAGTGGCGCGGGAAGCGCTCACAAATATCGTCAAACACGCGGGCGCGACCGCGATCACCGTCATGCTGGCCCAGCGGGATGGCGTGGTCAGGCTAGAAGTCAGTGATAATGGACGCGGACTGGCGACCAACGGCGTAATCGCCGGCGCGCATTTCGGCATTCGCGGGATGCATGAGCGGATGGACCTCGTTGATGGACAACTCATCGTCACCGCCGCGCCTGGCGGCGGCACACTGATTCGTGCTGAACTGCCGGTTGTAACTGGCCAACCTATGACCGCGCAGGAGAGCAATGCAATCCGCTAACCGAACGGGCGCGGCGATCCGTATCCTGCTCTGCGAAGACCAGACGTTGATGCGCCATGGCCTGCGAACGATCCTCGATCTCGAACCGGGAATCACTGTCGTCGGCGAAGCGCGCGACGGCCACGAGGCGGTCGCGCAGGCCCGCACACTGCGCCCGGACGTTATTCTGATGGACGTGCAAATGCCCGGTCTGACCGGAATCGAAGCGACGGCTGCGATCACACATGAGGTGCCCGGCAGTCACATCATTATCCTGACCACTTTTGACCATCAGCAATATTTGCTCGACGGGCTGCAAGCGGGCGCGGCCGGCTTCCTGTTGAAAGACGCCCCGGCCGATGAGCTGATCGCGGCGATTCAGCGCGTCCACGCCGGCGAATCGTTCGTGCAGCCGGATATGGCCGCGCGCGTCTTGACACAACTCGGCCGCCGGCCGGCCACTCCCGAACCAGAGACCTTGACCGAGCGCGAGACGGCGATTCTGCGCCTGCTTGCCGCCGGCGAAAGCAACCGCGCCATCGCCGATCACCTGTTTCTGGCCGAGGGCACGGTCAAGAACTACGTCTCGAACATTCTGGAAAAGCTCAACGCGGCGAACCGTACGCAGGCGGTCGCGATCGCGCGCCAAAAGGGACTGGTGTAGCAGCCCTTGACCGTCAGCTCTCTTTTCGGTTCGATTCTTCCAGTACACTTCATTCTGTGTGCCGATGTTCAGTCGAGGGGATATGTCGTGTCAGACGTCGAACACCAACTGACCGAACTCACCGCGCGCCTCGCGGACACCGAACGCGCGCTCGCCGCATTACGGGGGACGCGGCGCCGCCGCGCGCCCCGCCAGCGACGTCTTATGCTGGCTCTGCTCGCTGGAATGCTCACCGGGCTCACGCCGCTGGCGCTCTTCGCCGCCAATCCGTTCGTTGACCTCAACCCGGACAGCCCGCATAACGGCAATATTGACGCGATTTACAACGCGGGCATCACGACCGGCTGTAACCCGCCGGTGTACAACCGCTATTGCCCTAACCAGGCGGTGACACGAGAAGAGGTCGCCTCGTTCCTGGCGCGCACGGCCGGACTGGGCGGCAATCCGCCGGTCGCCAACGCCCTCACCGCAGTCAACGCCCAGACCGCGCAAAGCGCGCAGAACGCCGGGGCCATTAGCGGCTATTCGGCCGACACGCTCGGCCGAATAGCCGTCAGCACTCAATTGCTACTCGGCAGCGCCCCCAGAGGCAGCGCCAATATTGTCGTCGGCCGGGTGACGATCGCCATCGCCGGTCCCAATGCGCAACTGGTCCGCCTGCACGGCGAGGTGGACGTCTGGGGTAGCATGGCCGCGCCGCGCGCCCTGGTGACAACGCACTGGCGGGAGCAGAACGCGCCGGCGTCTGATTCCGGCCCTGCCTTCTTCTCGTACACGCAGGTTCAAGGCGTCAGCGGCGTGCCGGACGACGACCACATGACCAGCAAAGATTGGGTCTTCATTGCCGCGCCCGGCACGCACACCTACGAGTTTCTCGTCGATCTCGACGCCGGTAGCCCACAGAACTTCGACAGCCTCGTGCTGATCGCCCAGGCCGTGCCGTTCGGTTCGGCGGGCGGCGCCGGCACCTTCGATTCCGGCGCGCCCACACCAGCGCCCAGACATCGCTAAAGTGGCGGCCCTCACCTCGCTCGCCGGGGCACCCGCCAGGTGGGTCGTGCCTCCCCCCTCCCGTGTCACGGGAGAGGGGTCGGGGGTGAGGGTCGTGTCCGCATTCCGCGTTCCACGTTCTAGCGACGGCGGTCAGGGTCCAGGTGTCGCGGCGAGCGCCTGCCAGAGCACCTGGGCGAACCAGCCGCGTGTGGCGGGGGTGTTCCAATCGGACCAGGCGGCATTCACCGGCCGGTCCGGTAGCGCGCCCGCATAGTGGACGTAGGTGATCAGATCGAGCCGGCCACCGGATGACAGCGGCACGTTGGGGTAGATTGTCGGGTCGTCAGGTTGCGGCTGCCAGTAGCCTGCCGTCACCAGCGCGCGCGCGATGAAGCTGGCCGTCTGCACATGTAATACCGGACCGCGTGGGCGAAACGTGCCATCGCCATAGCCACGCGCGACGTTGTAGTGCGCCAGTGTACCGACATCCCGCCACAGCACGTTGTCTACGCCACTCTGGTCGCTGAACGGGTTGCCCCAGTTCTGCGCTTCCCAGCCGAGCGAGCGGGCGATGAACGCCGCCATTTGCGCGCGTATCGCCAGATCGGACGGACCAAACTGGCCGTTGCCATAGCCCTCCGTGATGCCTCGCGCCGCCAGTTGCTCGACTGCTGTGAAGTAGGGGTTGCCTGGCGGCACATCGCTAAAGGTTGGCCGCGCCGCCGCCAGAGCCGCCGCCACGTCTATACGGCCCCAGCCGTACGTCGCGTCTGGGCCGGGTGGGCCAAGATCGGTCGCGGTTTGCTCCAGCAACCGGGTCACATTGTCCGGCTGGAGCGCCGGCACGGCCGCGCACAGCAACGCGGCGAGCGCCGTCACATGCGGCGTAGCCATCGAAGTGCCGCTCATCAGCCCATAACCGTTGATGATCGTCGAGAGGACGCTGACACCCGGCGCCGCCACCACCACTGTCGTACCGTAATTCGCCCAGGCTGGCTTCGCGCCATTCTGGTCAACTGCCGTCACCGCAACGACACCACGTAGCGAAGCGGGATAGACCGGCGTCGTGTCAATGTTCACGCCGCTGTTGCCCGCCGCCGCCACCACGGTGATGCCCTGTTGCCGTGCGGTATCAACGGCGTTTTGCAGCAAGGCGACAGCTGAACTATCTGGTGGCAGCCCTGGGTCACTGCCGAGGCTCAGATTGATTGCGCGCACGCCCGGTTGCTGCGCGGCGTAGGTGATGGCGTCGGTGATGGCGAACCAGCTCCCGCTGCCCGTCGCGTCGAGCGCCTTGAGCGGCAGAATGCGCGCCCCCCAGGCTAATCCCGCCACGCCAAGCCCGTTATTCGTCAGCGCGGCGATCGTGCCGGAAACATGGGTGCCGTGGTTGTTATCGTCTTGTGCAGCGGTGGGGCCACAGGTGGCCGGCACGGTGACGACGAAGTTGCAACCCGGCAGCAGCGCGGCGCTCAGGTCGGGATGGTTGTAGTCCGCGCCCGTATCAATCACCGCCACGGTGACGCCGCTCGCCCGTGCGCCCGCGCCCCAGGCGGCCGGCGCGTCCACGGCGGTCATGTCCCACTGCTGGGGGAAGTCGGGATCGTTCGGGGTGAAGTCAGCCGTTGCGTGGACGATATAGTCCAGCGAGGCCGCCTCGACCGCCGGGTCGGCGCGCAACTCGTCACGGAACTCGACTTCGCGGCCCGGTGGGACATGCGCCAGCATCACCCGCCCCGAGCGGCCGGCGCTGACCGCGCGCATGGCGGCATGGCGCTGGGACAGCGCGCTCGCGACAGCAGTGGCCGTCGCGCCCGGACGCAGCAGCAGCACGACTTCGCCCGGCCGGCTGCCAGCTGGGGCGGCCTGCACCGGTGTCACGACGACCCCAAAGAGACTCCAGACGAGCGCAAGCACCAGGAAGGCAGGCGCTAGCACATGTCGGGCTTCACTCTTGCTTGCCGCCATTGCTCGCATCACACTCGCTTGACCACGCCGGCCGGGCAGGATTCCGGCGCTGTACTCTGACAATTCACGCTCGCGTCCTTGCTCATTCGCAATCACCTGCAAATGGTAGCACAACGCGCACTAGTTTCCGTCGGTGGCAAGGATTATGCCTGACAATGGAGGATAGGCCGGTATGAACCGACGAACAACGCAAGGAGGCACGAAAGCATGATTCTCCCAGAGAAGCACAAAGAACTGCGGCCGGGGATGCGTGTGCTCACCGCCGACGATCAGGTACTGGGGAAAGTGGAGTCCCTGTCGGGGAATGGTTTTCTGGTGAATGGTCAGTTCATCCCCGGCACGGAAATACGCCAAGTTACAGATAACGAAGTCCACCTGGTAGACAATGGCGCGCAGTTCAAGCCGTGGGGCGCGGAGCGTGGGGATCAGGCGTAAGGTGGGTCGCAGGTCGCAGGTCGCTTTGAGCAAGCACTACGCTTGCTGATTGGCACTGACTGGTAACGAGCGACCTGCGGCCCAAAAAGAGGCGCATCTATGGCTCGCCGCACCGTGATTGGCATATTTCAGCAGACCGGGCAGGCCGAACGCGCGCTCGAAGCATTGCGCGCGGCCGGCTTCACCGCCAATCACGTCTCTGTCGTGGCGAAAGATACTGACGCGGTCACGCCCCTAACGCCAGCCACAGAGACAGGGATGGAGCGGGCTGGGACGGGCGCTGCGCTTGGCGGAATCACTGGTGGCGTGCTCGGCTGGCTGGCCGGAATTGGCGTGCTGGCAATTCCTGGCCTGGGGCCAATCGTCGCGGCGGGCGCGCTGGCGCTGACCCTCGGTGGCGCCGCGCTGGGCGCGGTGACAGGTGGACTCATTGGCGCGCTCGTGGATCTTGGTGTACCGGACGAGGAGGCGCTTGGCTATCAGGCCACAGTCGAGCAAGGCAGCTTGCTGCTGACGGTGGTCACACCGGACGACACTCAGGCGGCGACGGCACTCGCGATCCTTGAACAGTATGGCGGGGCCGATTTCTGCGCCTATGGCGCGCCCGACCGGGTCACGAATACGCGACCGTAGCGCGCACGCGATCCAGCCTCAGCGCGTTTCGTCAGACGCTCCTTCGGTCTCACTGGCGCTGGCTTCGTTGAAAAGTGCTGGCGAGCTGCCTTCCAGAAGTTGAACCATCCGCTCGACCCGAGCGGCGGCCTCGGCGGTCGTGTCCGGCGGGAGCATTGCCAGGGTCTGACGCAGAAAGGTCAACTCCTGGCGTACGGCCAGCACCATACGCAGTCCCGTCAAATTGAGTCCGAACTGTTCGACCGTGCCAATCAACTGGCGCAGTTGTTCGATATCCTCTACCGAGTAAAGCCGGCGCTTACCTTCGGTTCGCGTGGGCCGGAGAAAGCCGGCGCGCTCATAGTTTCGCAGTGTTTGCGGATGGACATCGAGCAACCGCGCGGCGACGCTGATCACGTAGACTGGCGTGCGGTCGGGTTCGGCATGTTGTGCAACTGTAGTATCCATGGTGATTGTCTACATTCTCACAGGCAAAGAACTCTACTGGTGGATAGTATAATCCCTGCTAGTCACATTATCAACTTTGGGCACTCTAAGCAGTGCGATGAGCGACCGTGCAGGACGAGTCCTGCGCCATTCGACGAGTGCGGCGCTGGCCTACACCCGCAGCCCCCTAGCTGCCTGTGAGCTCGTGCCTGCTCAAACGCCAAACATGCTATACTGAGCGACGTGAATTGTCCCACGCGGACAAGGGTTTTGAGCGCGTTTCGCAGGCGCTAGGGAAGGGGCACAGATTCGGATGTCGCAAGGACGATTGCTCGCCATCGCCTTTATTGTTGTCGGCGCGCTCCTGGCGCTCGTATCAGCCTTCGCCGACCAGATCGGTCTTGGCGCGCCGCATTCCACCTTTGGCTGGAAGCAACTCCTCGGCGTCGTGCTAGGCATCATCATTCTGGTCGCCGGTATCATTCTGCTGCGCCAGGACGGTGTGGAGTACGAAGACGAAGACGAAGCCGATCTGGCTCGTGAAGAGATCGCGGAGAGCGACACGACCGACGCCGAACACCAGGCGTAGGCGCCAGAGGGGACCATGAAGGGCGCGATTATGGCCGGTGGCGTCGGCAGCCGGCTCTTTCCACTGACGGATGCGACTAGCAGGCGCCTGCTGCCGATCTACGACCGCCCGATGGTCTATTACCCGCTTGATACGCTCGTTCGCGCGGGCATCACCGACGTAGCGATTACCAACGTCAACAATTCCCCCCTCGCCGACGGCCTGCTTCGCTGGTCCGAGCTGAGAGGATTCTGGAGCGACGCCGGCGCCCTCGAGAGCCTCTATCGTAGCAATGTCTTCTGGGCGGAGAAACACCTGGCCGGGCGCGCGACTGCCGGTCAGGTGGCTCAGAAGACAGCAGCGCGCTAAACGGCGGGCGCCGGTACGGTCTCGATCGGGCGGCAGGCACTCCGGTGGACGGAGAGTGGCGGAGACGGGACGCGGGGTAAGCCCCGCGTCTTTGTGATTCAATCACGCTGAGACACGAGTCAGGGAGGTCAGGATGACGGCAGGCACAGCCAGCGGCCAAGAAGAACAGGTTCGCGAGCGGATCGCGGCGATTCTCGCCGAACACGGTTATACGCCGCGCACGATTGACCTGCGCCGGCTGCCGTTCTCCGGCCAGGTCGGCCTGGCAACCTCGGTGGCGATGGCCGTGGCCGGGCAGGCCGCCGCCGAGGAGATCGCCGCCGCCACCGCCGGTCTCGACAAAGCCGCCGCCAGGGAAACGGCCCAGCGCATTCGCAGCGGGAAGGTGCAGGAAATCGCTTCCCTGCTGGCCGACCGCTTGCAGTCTGAGGAACTTGCCGGGCGCGTCGAAGTAGTCAACGGTTATGTCAATATTTACTTCGACAGTGGCGCGTTTGCCCGGCAGATCGTGGAACGCGTCCTCGCCGAAGACCACGACTATGGGCGCGCACCGGCGAACGGCGAGCGCGTGATGGTCGAGTTCTCCCAGCCGAATACGCACAAAGCTTTCCATGTCGGCCACCTCCGCAATGTGGCGCTCGGCAACGCCCTCTGCAACATTCTCGACCGGGCGGGCTTCGCGGTGCTGCGCGCCAACTACATCGGCGACATCGGCCGCCACGTCATTCTGTGCCTCTGGTGTTACAAGGCGTTCCATTACGGCGATGAACCGGAGAAAGAGAAGGGCCGCTGGCTCGGACAGCTCTACGCGGAAAGCTACGCGCGGCTCAACTTCCGCAAGGACGTCACTGCGTTCATCAACCACCTGACCACTGAGGACGAGGTTTTCCGGCTTGCCGCCGATCGGATGATGAAGGAACTCTGGCGGAAGAAGCGGACGGCTGGCGAAGATATCGCCTACCTGCTCGGCCAGCTCTCCAATGGCCGCGGCGAATTCGACCCGGCGAAACTGTACGACCCCAATTGCCTGGTTGATGTCTGGCCGATTATCGGCGCGCAGCTGCGCGAGGAAGTCCAGCCAACGCGGGCGCAGGGCATGCCGGCTGACGAGTCTATCGCGAAGAAATATCTGGCCGAGTGGGAGCAACTCGACCAGCGCATTGACTGGTGGATCCCATCGGCGACCTGGGGACAGGATTTTAAGGACACCTGGCGGCTCTGGGAAGAGAAAGACCCCGCCTTCATCGCGCTGTGGGAACGCACCAAAGCCTGGAGCATGGAGGAGTTCCACCGTATCTACGCCGAACTGGGCGTCACGTTCGATGTCTGGTACTTCGAGAGCGAGGTCGAGGAAGAAGGCCGGGGCATCGTCGAGGAACTGCTGGCGAACGGTATCGCCGAGATCAGCGAAGGGCTGCCGGTCGTCAAGATTGACGAAAAGCTCGGGCTCGAAAAAGAGACCTACCGGGTATTGCCAATTCTGCGCTCCGACGGCACGACGCTCTACTCGACCAAAGACCTGGCGCTGACCAGACGCAAATTCACGGTCTACCACCTGGACCGGGCCTACTGGGTCGTGGCGGTCGAGCAAGCCCTCTATTTTCAACAGATTCTCAAGATTCTCGAACTCATGGGCTTCGAGCAGGCCGCGCAGTCGCACCACCTCAGCTACGAACTGGTCATGTTGAAGGGCAGCAAGATCGGCTCGCGCTCGGGCAATACGCCGCTCTACGACGACCTGGCGGCCGACATATTCGCTCGCGCTCAAATGATCATCGAGGAAAAAAATCCCGACCTGCCGGCCGCACAGAAGCAAACCGTCGCCCGCCAGGTGGGCGTCGGCGCGCTCCTCTACGGTATGCTCGACCGCGACAACAACAAGGTAATCGTCTTCGACCTGGACGAAGCGCTCAGTCTGCAAGGACAGTCGGCGCCCTACATTCAGTACGCCCACGCCCGCGCCTGCCGCATCCTCGAACGCGCCGGGGGCGCGCCCGACTTCAGCAGTGGGCTGCCGGCCTTCGGCGACCTCACCGAGCAGGAGATCAATCTGGTCGAGCAGATCGCTCTGCTGCCGGCCGAAGTGCAGCGCGCCGCGCGCGACTACAAGCCGCTCGTGATCGCGACCTACGCCTACGAACTGGCGACACGCACCAACGATTTCTACGAGCACTGCCGTGTGCTCGACGCACCCGAGCCACAGCGCACCGTGCGCTTGGCGATCGTAGACGCCGCGCGCCGCACGCTCGCCGCCGCGCTCGCCCTGCTCGGTATCGCCGCGCCGGAGGCGATGTGAGCGGCGGGGTTGCAGGTTCCAGGTTCCAGGTTCCAGGTTTCTCTGGCCCAGCGCCCGGCCAGCCGGCAGAGGCGTCTGCCTCTACCAACCTGCAACCTGCAACCTGCCAACCTGCAACTCCGTCTGCCAACCGCCTGCGCGGCGCGGCGATCGCGCCGATCGCGGTGCCGATGGGGTTGGGGGTGAGCGAGTTTGGGCCGGAGATCGGGCCGTTCGCGCTCGACGCGGGGTTACGCCGGCGGCTGCCCGGGGCCTATCAAGGGCCGGCCAGGCACGAAGCGCCGGTGCGCCTCGAGCCGCTCACCGTCACGGATGTGCCGCCGCCGCTGGCGCCGCCAGAATATGGCGACCCCCGGCTGAAAAACCGCGAACCGATTCTCACCGCCTGCAAGCGCCTGGCGCGGTATGTACGCGCGACCATTGACGATGGGCGGCTGGCGCTTGCGCTCGGCGGCGACCACGCGCTCTCTATCGGTTCGATCGCGGGCGCGGCGGCGGCCTGCACGCGCTTAGGCGTGCTCTGGATTGACACGCACGCCGACTTGAATACGGCCGAGACGACGCCCAGCGGTAACATCCACGGGATGCCGATGGCGATCGCGCTCGGCCACGGCGATCGCGCGCTGACGACCATCGCCGGGGCTGCGCCGAAGGTGCGGCCGGAAGATGTGACAATGATCGGCCTGCGCGACCTCGACCCCGGCGAAGAAGCCTTCCTGGCACGCGACCCGGTGAATGTGTACCGCATGACGCAGGTGGACGCGCTCGGCGGCTTTGTCGCCACGCTGGAACGCGCGGTCGCCGACCTGGCCGCGCGCGGCGTGGACGCCGTTCATGTGTCATTTGACTTGGACGTGCTCGACCCTTCCTGCTTCACAGCGACGAGCACACCAGTGCCCGGCGGCTTGATCGTGCGCGAGGCGATCGCCGGGCTGCGCTTGCTGCGTGACTGCGACCTGCCGATTCGCTCGGTGGACTGGGTCGAACTGAATCCCTTGCTCGACACGCGCGGCGCGAGCACCGAGGTCGCCATCCGGCTGCTCAGTGTGCTGCTCGGCAGCAACTGAGACAGCGACGAGCGAGCCGCGTGGCTCGCTCGTCTACTTATGCGTGTTGTCTGAGTGGACCGTTAGTCTTGCTTGACGGCCTGAATTTCCAGCGCGAACTTGACCTGATCGCTCACCAGCACGCCGCCGGCTTCCAGCGCCACGTTCCAGTTCAGGCCAAAGTCGGCGCGCTTGATCGCGGTCGTCGCGCTGACGCCGGCCACCGTCTTGCCACGGGGATTGACCGCCTGCCCTTGCAGCTCCGCGTCAAGCACGATCTCGCGGGTCACGCCCATGAGCGTCAGGTCACCGACCACGCGGTAGCGGTCGCCACCGAGGGCTTCGACGCGCTTGCTGATGAACGTCGCCTGCGGATACTGCTCGACATTCAGGAAATCGGGGGAGCGCAGGTGGCCGTCGCGCTTCGCATCGCCAGTCGTCACACTGGTCGTGTCAATCGTCACGTTCACCGACGACAGCGACTGGTCGCTCGCGTGCTCGGTGATCGTGCCGCTGAAGCCCGTGAACCGACCCTTTACGGTCGTAAACATCATGTGCTTGGCCGAAAACTCGACCAGGGAATGCGCCTGATCGATCGTCCAGTTCGTCGTGCTGGTCGCGGTAGCCGTCATCGGTGAGTGTCCTCCTTGTATTACCTCTGCCAACCGCCATGCTTAGTGGACTATGGTCCACTTATTAGTATAGTACTAAACTCACTTCGGCTTGTCAAGTGGTTGGTACCGGCCAGCGGCGATTATCTTCTGACATGCCAGCGGGACGGCACGATCAGGCGCCATCTGTGGCACGCGGGCGCGGGTGGCAGACGTAGATCATCCGGGGGCTGTTGTTGGTCAGGGGGCGCCGGTCCCAATCGCCATAGGCGTGCCGGATGGCGAGACCATTGTAGTGGAGCAGCGCCTCCAGCTCCTGTGGGTAGACGAAGCGCAGCGTGGCGCGTTCCGTCCGTGCCTCGTCACGCCCGTTCGCCTGCCAGCGCCGGTGGATGACGTACTCCGCCGTCTGGCGCAGGGCATCGTAGCGTTGCGCCGTGGCGACGGTGACGACTCGCCCCGCCTCGTCGGTGAATGTTCGCCAGACAGTCTCGTCCGACCAACTGCCGTCGAGCGCGGCGGCGGTGAGAAGCGCGGAGGGACGCGGAAAGCGCGTCTCGAACGCGAACAGCCCGTCCGGCGCAAGGTGGCGGCGAACCGCGCCGAGCAGCCCTTCCTGGTCCTCGCGCGTCAGGAACTCCTGGAAAGCATTGCCGGTCAGCGTGATCAAACGAAACTGCTCCCCGAGATCGAGCGTCCGGCAATCGGCCTGCACCCAGCGGATCGGCAGCGTCCCCGCTTTGCGCCGGGCGAGGGCGAGCATCTCCGGGGCGCGATCAACGCCGACCATCGTCAGCCCGAGCCGCGCGAAGGGGATGGTCAGAAAGCCGGTGCCGCAGGCCAGATCGAGGCCGGGGCCACGGGTTGTACGGGCGAGGTCGAGGTAATAATCGAGGTCCGGCCCGCTCGTGCCGTTCTCACGGTCGTATTCCTCGGCATCGGTGTATTCCGCAAGGTCGGAGTTGCTCGTCGCCACCTATCGCTCTCCCCAGCGCCGTTCACTGACGTCTCACCGCCCACACTGCCACGTTAGTCTATCGTCCAGCCAAAGGCGCCGGCAAGCAGCGTGCCGCGCCTCATGTGGCCGGACGGGTGACGCGCTGCCGGCACGGCCAGGCCAGCAGGCAGGGTGGCATGGGTGGTGCTACGGCTCCCGCTTTTCCTCCATTCGGCACCACCCGCACCAGCGGCGGGGGCGGCTTTCCGACAGTGGCTGGCAGTGTCAGCATCTCGGTGCGGCCCGCGCGTTCGTAGAGGTCGGCAACGCGCCCGCTCACGTCGCCGGTCAGCAGGCTGAATGACATGGGTCTGCGTGGGGGCGCGGCAGGCACATTGACCAGCATGGGCGCTGGGGTATCCGTGACACCGGCGCGCGGTGGGAACTGGACATCGCGCGTGGCTCCCGTGCCCCACACAGGAATGAGCGGCCGGTTGAAGGCATCGGCGGCCTGCGCCGGTTGCGCCGTGCGCGCGTCCCCACTGTGCGGCAGATATGCATAGCACAGCAGATGTACCGCCCGGTCGGTCACGCCTTCGCTGTCGGGTCGCCCGCCATCGTTGACATCGCGCACCAGCAGCAGGTTGAGCGTCGTCATGCCACCCAGCCCTTGCAAGCCGTGCGTCATGAGCGTCAGTCCCGCGCCGCCGGCCGAGACATCGCTCCAGGCTTCGAACGGATAGAAGACCTCGCGCCGATAGGTGCTGGTGCCCGGCGTGATCGGCTGATCGTCAACCTGGTGCGTGAGCGACGTGAAGCCGAGGTCGTCGGTGCGCGCGGTCGCGGCCAGCGCCAGCGGCACCTGCACGATCACCGATGTTTGCGGCAGCGCCGCGACCGCCACCGTCACGTCAACGCGCGGGCTACCGGCCGTCACGGTCACGGTCTTGACGACCGTCTGGCCCCCCAGCGATACCGTGACCTGCACGCGCGCGACCAGCGGGCCGCTCGCCAGCACGGCCACCGTGGCCGGAGTCGCACTCTCGCGGGCGCGCACACCGCCAAACTGCGCCCCATAGATGTCGCCACTGTCGTCGTAATAGGCCAGGTCGTCGCCGTAGCCGCGCAGCAGTTCCGGCCCGGCGGTCTGGCGCAGGCTGCTGAACGCGCCGCCATGCGCGCCATCGAGCGTGACACTCACCAGACCATTCGCCAGCGTCACCGCCTGCCCATTTTGCGTCACGGTCGCTGGTTGCGGTGACCCGGCCGGCGGGCCGGTGGCCGGCGCGGCGTAGCCGAGCGCGGGCACATTGCCCGACCAGAACGCGACCGTCGTCGGATCGAGCCGCTGCACCGGCGGCGGCAGCGCCTGCAAGACCGCGTCCGGCAGATTGCCGTGCAGTTCGACCACCTCCGCGCGTGACTGTTGCGCGGAGTTGAACAATACCAGCGGCGCATCGGTCGCGGCGGCGATGCGGGCCAGCGTGTTCGCCAGTTCGGTCGCCGCGCCAGACACGGCACGGGTGAAGCGCGGCTGCTGGCTGGTCTGCCAGACGCTGTCAAAACCGACGCCGGAGATATTGTCATAGTGCGCGTTAATCGCCGCGTCGTGCCAGGCGGCGCTCTCGTCTACGTCGCGCGGTGCGTCCAACAGGCTGAAGGCGTCGGCAGCGGTGAGCAGGTAGGCGCTATCCTTGTCGGCGACCTTCGCCTCGGGCCGTGTGCCGTAGAACGCCTGCCAGGCAGGATTGCGGTCGGCCGTGACGGTCGGCAATGGCTGGGTCGCCAGATAGCGGAACGCGGTCGCCGGGTCGGCCATGACCAGCAGCGTGCCAGGATCAGCGGCGTTCCAGTGGTCTACCAGCGCCGGCAGCGTGGGCAGCGGGTCACTAAAATCGTCGCCGAGCGGCAGGAAGAGATATTTCGACGACGTGCGCTGCTCCTCGCCCGCGATTATCTTCTGTAGCCCAGCCAGCTGTCCCGCCGTATCCTTGCCAGCAATCGCCTGCCACGGCGCGGAATACGTCAAGTAGGTCGCGAGCACGCGCTGGGTGGGATCGGCCGGGCTGGCCCAGTAGAAGGCGTGCGGCAGTGGGTTCGCGCAGGGCCGCTGCGGGCAGATATTCGTCACCCGTCCCAGGAAGACCCCATCAACACCCACGGCATTGAGAAAGATTGGAAAAGCCGCCGACGTGCCGAAGGCATCCGACTGCCAGGCAGTGTGTGGAGGAGCCACGCCGAAGGTTGACGCGATCCAGTCGTCGCCAAGTTGCAGATTGCGAACCTGCACCTCCGGCGCGACGAGGCTCGTTTCCGGCTGGGTGATGCCACCCCAGGCGAAGGTGAACTGCCCACGCCGCACCAGATCAACCAGCACGTCATGGTCTTCGGGATGGGTTATCCAGAAATGCTGGACGAAGAGCACCTGCTCCAGCGTGTAGCGGAAGCGGCGGTCCTGCTGGGCGATCGCGATGGCCGCTGCGATGTTCTGGTCCGCATGGGCGGCGTAGTGGTCGAAGGTATCGTGCCAGTCGGTATCCCAGTGCGAAAACGGGATCAGAAAGACGACACGCTGGGCGCGCGCCATCGCCGTCTGCGTCGCGGAATCCAGGTTGACCCCCTGAAGCTCCGGCGTGGCCGGGGGCGGCTGATAGGTGCGCTGCGCCGGACCGCACGCAGCGGCCAGCAGGCCAACTGCGATGACCGTTGCAAGAAAGTGCCAACCGCGCGCCATAGCGCCCCCACTGGAGTCGGGCAGTCGGGCAGCCGGGCAGCCGGGCAGTGGGTTTCAGCCAGCACCGTGCCGGGCGGGTTGACGCAGTGCTGGGGAGGGCACCCCGGATTGCAATCCGGGCTAGATGGCCTCCGGCCACAACGTCCCTGCGGGACTGGGACCGGTCAACCTGTGTGCCAACAACCAGCCCCGGCCTGGTAATGGACCCAGTCCCCACGCACGGGGACTTCGTGGCCGCAGCCCTTCGCGCTGAATGAATTCGGCGCATCCCCGCAACAGCACCGCGCTCGCAATCAAACACTCCGCTGCCCCAAACCTCCTGCCGACTGACGACTGCCGATTGGTTGTTTACGCCACTACTCCCCACGAGTATACTCCGCTCACCGATCCGCGCGGGCCAGCTGGCCGGCGCGCTCACGCCGAAGCAGTGGAGACTTCGATGACCACGACGAGCGAGGCAACCTTTCAGCATCTCCTGGCGTCCCGCGCAAAACTGATGCGGCCTGGGGGCGGCCCGGGTGGCGGCCAGAAGCCACAATACTCGTTGAGCGGTGGGTACCCCGACCCCGGCTCCTTTCCGTTTGACGAGCTGGTGCAGGCGACCGCGCGCATGATGCAAGAAGAAGGCGCGGAGGCGCTCAACTATGGCGAAGCGCAAGGTTACCTACCACTGCGCGAACTCATCTGCCGCAAGTACCAGCACTTCGAAGGACTGGAAATCGGCCCCGAGAACGTGCTGATCGCGAATGGTTCGTCGCACGCGCTCTCGCTGGCCTTCAGCGCCTTTGTGGACGTTGGCGACGCGATCATCTGCGAAGCGCCGACCTTCTCCGGCACTCTCAATACGATCCGCCGGCACGGCGCGGATGTCCATACCGTGCCGGTTGACGGTGACGGCATTGTGACGAGCGCCGTGCGAGAGCAATTGGCCGCGCTCCGCGTCGAGGGCCGGTCGTGCAAACTCATCTACACGCTGCCCAACTTCCACAATCCGGCTGGCCCGACCGCGACGCTCCAGCGCCGCCAGGAGCTCATCGCCCTGGCACACGAGTTCGAGACGCTCATTCTCGAAGACGACGCCTATGGCGAGCTGCGCTTCGAGGGCGAGCCGCTGCCCTCGCTCTATGCGCTCGACGACCGTGGCGTGGTGATCCGCTCCGGCACCGTCTCGAAGATTCTGGGCGCCGGAATGCGGATCGGCTGGCTCGTCGCGCCCGCGCCGCTTGTGCCCTACCTGCAAGCGTTCAACTTCGGCGGCGGCGTCGCGCCGTTCACCTCGCGCATCGCGACCTACTACCTGCGCGATCACATCATCGAGCACGTTGCCCAGCTGGTCGAGATTTATCGCCGCAAGCGCGATGCAATGATCGAAGGGCTGAACGAGGTGTTGGAAGGCACCGACGCCGAGATCAGCCAGCCGCAGGGCGGCTTCTTCGTCTGGATCAAGTTACCGACCGCCGCCGACCCGGCCAAAGTCGCGCAACTCGCCCGCGAAGCCGGCGTCGCCTTCGTCCCCGGCGCCAACTTCTTCCCACACGATGGCGGCGAACGACACATCCGCCTTGCCTACAGCTACGAGACCGAAGAGAAGTGTTTCGAGGGCGCGAAGGCCATCGCCTGGGCCATTCGGGGAGCAATGGGCTGATTATGGATTGTGGATTGCGGATTGCAGATTCTGCCTCTCCTGGCGCAGTGACTTATTGATCAGGCAATGTCCTGACCAGCCCAAATCCGCAATCCACAATCCACAATTAGCTGAGGCGATAGAAGCGCCGGGCGTTCTCGGCCCATAGCTTGCGTTTCGCCGCTGGTGAGAGGTCGGCAGTCAGGCCATCGAGTGTCTCAACCCAGCGGGGATATGTCGCGGCCTGCGTCGCGACCGGCCAGTCGCCGCCGAACGCGACGCGATCCTCGCCGAAGCAATCCAGCACATGCGCGACGTAGGGCGCCAGGTCGTCCGGCGTCCAGTGCGCGTGGTCAGCCTCGGTCACCAGGCCGCTCACCTTGCAGATCACGTTTGGCAAGGCCGCCAGCTCGCGAAGTTGCTCGCGCCAGGGATCGAGTTCGTGCCCTTTGATATTCGGCTTGCCGATGTGATCGAGGATGAACCGCACATCGGGGCATTGTTCGACCAGTCTGATTGTCGCGGGCAGGTGCCGGTGATTGATGCAGATGTCGAAGGTGAAATTGTAATCAGCGAGTAACTGCACGCCGCGCACAAAATCGGGTCGGATACTGAACTCCGGGTCTGGCTCGCTCTGCACGATGCGCCGCACGCCGACGATCCGCCGATCAATCGCCACCAGCGCGTCGAGGTACGAACGGGCCGGCTCGCCATCCTCCACCGGCGCCCAGGCGACGATCGCGCCGAGACGCGGGTCTTCCGCCGCGCGCTTCGCCGCCCACCGCGCCTCCAGCAGCCCATAGGCCGGCGTGACCTCTACTTGCAGATAGACCATCGCCTCGATCGCGACGCCGGCCGTCTGCTCACGATACTCCGCCAGGCCATACGGCTTGTTCAGGAGTTCGTTGCCGTCTAGCCACGGCATCCGAAAGTGCGCCGGATCCCACAAATGCACATGCGCGTCAATAATCGGAAACTCAGGCATTTGCTCCTCCCCAATCTCACCACCACTCGCCGCGCCTATCCTAGCAGACACTTGCCACTGGGTACGGATTGAACCGCAGAGGACACAGAGAGCGCAGAGAGGAACGAGAGAAGCAACGACGAATAGTCTATTCTCCCTTCGTTCTCTGTGTCCTCTGTGATCTCTGTGGTAAAGCCGTATTCTCTCTGCGTGCTTTGCGTGCTCTGCGGTTCAATCCGTTCCCCCGCGCTTCCCTGACGGATGGGAGCGCGGTAGACTGCGCGGGCAAGTCTACGGCGGGCGGTTGGCGCCTGCCGGTAGCGCGAGGAGCACATATGCGGATAAAGCAGTTTGGCCGGACAGGTTTGCAGGTCAGCGAAATCTGCCTGGGCACGATGACGTTCGGCAACCAGGCTGACGAAGCCACGGCGTTTGCGATTATGGACCGCGCCTTCGCTGCGGGCATCTTCTTCTTCGACACCGCCGATGTCTATCCGTTGGGTGGCGGTCCACAACTGGCTGGGCGCACGGAGGAGATTATCGGGAACTGGTTACGCGAGCGCGGTCGGCGCGAGGATGTGGTGCTGGCGACGAAGTGTCGCGGCGCTATGGGGCCACGCCCCAACGACCAGGGTCTCAGCCGCAAGCACGTCATCAGCGCGTGCGAGGCGAGCCTGCGGCGGCTCGGCGCCGACTATCTTGACCTCTATCAGGTCCACCACCCGGATCCCGCGACACCGATTGACAAAACGCTGCGGGCGCTGGACGATCTGGTTCATGCCGGCAAGGTGCGTTACATCGGTTGCTCCAACTACTCGGCCTGGCGGCTGTCCGAGGCGCTGTGGACGAGTGACAAGCACGGACTAGCGCGCTTCGAGTCGGCTCAGCCGCGCTACAACATCCTCTTTCGGATGATCGAGGACGAAATTCTACCGCTCTGCCGTGCCCAGAATCTCGCGGTGATGGCCTACAACCCGCTGGCCGCCGGCATGTTGACCGGCCGTTACCGGGGCGTGCGCGAGGTGCAGCCGGGCACTCGCTTCAGTTTGGACAACAACAGTGGCGCGATGTATCAGCGTCGCTACTGGAACGAGGCGATCTTCGACGAGGTCGAGCGCCTGGGCGATTTTATGACGGCGCGCGGCAAGTCGCTCACGCAGGTCGCGCTTGCCTGGGTGCTCGCCCAGCCCGGCGTCACCTGCGCCATCCTCGGCGCGAGCCGTCCCGAGCAACTGGTCGAGAGTTTGCCCGGCGTTGACCTGGCGCTGGAAGACGACGAACGCCGCGCCTGCGACGACGCCTGGTTCAACCTGCCCCGCGACCGCGACCCGCAGTATGCGATGCGGTAGGCTGTTGGGAACGAATATCACCGCAGAGAGCGCAGAGTTCGCAGAAAACGACAGAGAGGATTCTTCATCGTTCTGTCTCCGTTTCTCTGTGTGCTCTGTGTTCTCTGTGGTTATTCCGTCCCCTTCGTGAACGCACGGTGAAAGGGAACCCGCTTCATGCGTGAACCGCCGGCCAATCTTGCCGATGACACGCTGTATTCGTGCCTGCGCGCTGGCTATGGGCTGGACCCCACTGAGTTGACGTTCCTCCCACTGGGGCACGACGCCTCGGCGTGGGTGTACCGCGTGCGGGCGGCTGCTGGCAGAGTCTATTTCCTCAAGGTTCGCCTGAGTGTGACTAACGAGGTCGGCCTGGCGGTTCCGCGCTTCCTGCACGACCACGGCGTCGCGCGGGTCATCGCGCCGCTGCCGACCACCACTGGCACGTTGTGGACGACCGCAGGTGATTACGCGCTCATCCTGTACCCCTTCATCGCCGGCGTAACAGGCATGGAGCGCGGGATGTCGGACCGGCAATGGGTTGACTATGGCGCGCTGCTGCGGCAGGTCCACGAAGCCGCCGTAACGCCTGAACTGGCGCGGCTCATGCGGCGCGACACCTTCACGCCAAACGGGGCTGACCTGCTCCGGCGGTTGGACGCCCACCTCGGCGCAAGCCAGTTTGATGACCCGGCGGAGCAGGCGCTCGCGGCGTTCTGGCAGGCGCACCAGGCGGACATCCAGCTACTGCTGGACCGGGCGGAAGACCTGGGACGCCGGCTTGCCGCGATGGAGCCAGAACTCGTCCTCTGTCACGCCGACATCCACACGGCGAATGTGCTGCTGGATAATGCGGGACAGGTCTGGTTCGTGGACTGGGACGAGACGATGCTCGCCCCGCGCGAGCGCGACCTGATGTTCGTGGTCGGCGGCATCAGCAGCCGGCTGGTTGGCCCGCGCGAGAAGGAACTGTTCTTCCAGGGGTACGGAGCAGCCACCATCGCGCCGCTCGCGCTCGCTTATTACCGCTATGCCTGGGCGGTGAGCGACATCAGCGAATACGGCGCGCAGGTCTGCTTCCGGCCCGATTTCGGCCCAGTCACCAGGCGGGCGGGACTTGATGGCTTCCTGAGCCTGTTCCAGCCCGGCGAGATCGTCTCGCTGGCATTCGCATCAGACACCGGAGCGGCGGCGTGAGTTTTTAACGCCGAGGACGCCGAGGGCGCAGAGGGCGCAGAGACCGCGGAGATTAATGAGATTGTTGGGTTGGCGTGGTCGGTAGGAAACCGACCACATCGTGTCACCACCGCGCCCTATCGCTCGTTTCCTCTCTGCGTCCTCTGCGCTCTCCGCGTTCTCGGCGTTAAAGCCGTTCCCCGCGCGTGATAGACTGCGGCTGGCGGCAACAGGGTGGCATGGAAGGAGACGAGGTGATGGCAGAGGGACCACACGGGCGGCGGTTCACGGCGCACCGGCCGGTTGTCATGGGTATGCAGGGGATGGTCGTCGCCGGGAATCCGCTGGCGGCCGGCGCGGGCAGCGCGGTCTTGCGCGCGGGTGGCAACGCGGTGGACGCCGCCATCGCCACCGCCGCCGCGCTCGGCGTGGTCGAGCCGAATATGTCGGGACTCGGCGGCGACGGCTTCATTTTGATTCACCGGCGCGACGCCGGCACGACCGAGGTGGTCAACGCCACCGGCGCTGCGCCAGGGAAGGCATCGCGCGACGCCTATGCCGAAGGCATTCCAATGCACGGGCCGCGCTCGGTCTCGGTGCCCGGCTTGCTCGACGGCTGGCTGGCCGCGCACGCGCGACACGGCACTCAACCACTGGCCGACATCTTCGCGCCGGCAATCGCGCTGGCCGATAGCGGCTTCCCGGTCTCGCACAAGCTAGCCGCGTACATGGAGAGCGCGCCGCAACTTGGCGATTATCCCGCGTCCCGCGCGATCTTCTGGCCGAAGGGCCGGCCGCTACACGCTGGCGAAGTGCTGCGCCAGCGCAATCTCGCCCGGACGCTCACCACCATCGCCGAGCAGGGCCGCGCGTACTACTACACTGGCGGGCTGGCGCAGGCGATCGCCGCGAGTATTCAGGCGGCTGGCGGTTTGCTCACTGCCGCCGACCTCGCCGCGCATCACACGCGCTGGCAGGAGCCGATCACGACGACGTATCGCGGCTATACGGTGTACGAAGCGCCGCCGAACTCCAGCGGGCACATCCTCTTGCAAGAATTGAACCTCGTCGAGGGCTTCGATATCGGCGGGCTTGGCGTCCTTTCGCCAGAGAGCATTCACCTGATGGTCGAGGCGAAGAAACTGGCCTTCGCCGACCGCGAAACCTACGTGGCCGACCCCGAATGGACGGCAATTCCGCTGGCTGGATTGCTTTCTAAAGAGTATGCCACCGCGCGCCGCACCGGTATTGACCGTGACCGTGCAGCAACCGAAGTTAGCGCCGGCGACGCCTGGCGCTATGATCCGGCCGGCGCGCCACCAGCGGAACTCGCCGCCGCTGGTCGTGAGCGCCACGAAGATACGACCTGCTTCGCGGTGATGGACCGCTGGGGCAACGCGGTCTGCCAGTTGCAGAGCATTCAGTCGAGTTTCGGCTCGGGCTTCGTCGCGGGTGACACCGGCATCCTGCTGAACAATCGCATGACCTACTGGCACCTGGACGAGCACCACCCGGACCGCCTGGAGCCGGGCAAGCGCGTACGCCACACAATGAATCCGGTGCTGGTCTTCAAGGACGGTGAAGTATTGCTGG
>DASUBC010000253.1:0-2210 GCA_035763465.1 Thermomicrobiales bacterium | reverse complement strand
GGCGTCACCGGCACGCGCGGCAAGACGACGACGACGCTCCTGTGTGCGGCGATGCTCGCCGCCTGGCGACCAGACACCGTCGTGGCGGGCAACATGCGCGTCTCCGCGCTGGAACAGCTGGCACAGATCGGGCCGGAGACGCCGGTGGCGATCGAGCTGTCAAGTTTTCAACTGGAAGGACTGGAGGAATACAGTCTTAGCCCGCAGATTGCGGTCGCCACCAATCTCTCACCCGACCACCTCAACCGCTACGCGACGATGGCCGACTACGCCGCCGCCAAGCGCGGCATCGTGGCGGCGCAAGTGGCGGGCGACTGGGCGATCCTCAATCGCGACGATCCGGCGATCTGGGCCTTCCACGAGGCGACGCCGGCCGGCATCCTGCCTTTCGGCCAGGCTGAACCGGCCGGTGATGGCGCCTGGCTGGCCGGCGACGATTTGCGCTGGCGCTTCCAGGGCGCGGAGTACGCCGCGCCGCGTGGCGCGCTCCGCGTGCCGGGCGCGCACAACGCCCTGAACGCGCTGGCGGCGGGACTGGCGGCGCTGGCGCGCGGCGCGCCCTTCGCCGCTGTCGAGGCGGGCCTGCGCGACTTCGGCGGTGTGCGCGACCGGTTAGAGCCGCTGGGCGAACTGGATGGCGTGCTCTGGATCAACGATACGACCGCGACATCACCGGCCGGCGCTGCTGCCGCGCTCCAGGCGATGACGCGCCCGGTCGTGCTGATCGCCGGTGGGTCGGAGAAACACACCGACTTCGCCGACTACGCTGCGGTCGCCGCACCGCGCGTCAAGACGATCGTCATGCTGCGCGGCGACGCGACCGCGCGGCTGACAGCGGCGCTGCTGGCCGCCGGGCTGGACCCGGCGCGCGTGCATGGCCCGGTGGAGAACATGGCGGCGGCCGTGCGCCTGGCGCGCGACCTGGCCGCGCCGGGCGATGTGGCGCTGCTGTCGCCGGCCTGCGCGTCGTTCGGTATGTTCCGCAACGAATTCGACCGGGGCGACGCTTTCCGCGCCGCCGTCGCGGCGCTGGCCGCCGGCACGGAGCCAGGCTGATGGCGACCACGCCCCTGGCCGGCCAGCGGCCGGCGCGGACCATGCTCGGTACACGCGCAGAGGCGCGCGAGGCGGCGCACGCGCGGGTTGTCCGCACGCACGAGCCGGATTACTGGCTGCTGGTGGCGATCGCCGCGCTGGTCGTCTTCGGCACGGTGGCGATCTTCAGCGCGACCTTCGCGATTGACCTGCCGGCGGGCGGTGGCTCGTTCTACTACCTCAACCGGCAGTTATTGTTTGTCGCGCTGGGCGCGGTCGCCTTTTTCGTCACCAGTCGCGTGGATTACCACTTCTGGCGGCGCTACTCGATTCCCGCGCTGGTCGTGGCGGGCGTGCTGCTGCTGCTGGTGCTGGTGCCGGGCCTGCGGGTCAGCGCGGGCGGCGCGCATCGCTGGCTCAACCTCGGCCCGCTGCCGCAGTTTCAGCCGAGCGAACTGGCGAAGTGCGCGCTGATCCTCTACATGGCCGATTGGCTCTGCAAGCGCGGCCCCCGCCTGCACGACTGGCGCACGGGTGTTTTGCCCTTCGCCTTCCTCCTTGGCGGCCTCATCTTTCTCGTGATGCTCGAACCGGACCTCGGCACCTCGACGCTGCTGGCGATTATCGGCATCACCATGTTTCTCGTCGCCGGGGCGGACCTGAAGCAGTTCGCGCTCTTCATCGGCAGCGGCGCGCTGGCGTTCGGCGCGCTGGCCTTCGCCGCGCCTTACCGGCGCGACCGCCTCGAACTCTTCATGAAGTCGGAGGCGGAACTGGCGCGCGACCTGGCCGATGGCTGGCAGCTCTACCAGGCGCGGCTCTCGTTCGGGTCGGGCGGCTGGTTCGGCGTCGGGCTGGGCGCGAGCCGGCTGAAGTATGGCTGGCTGCCCGCCGCGCACACTGACGCGATCTTCGCGGTGATTGGTGAAGAACTCGGTCTCTTCGGCTGCGCCTGCCTGCTGGCCCTCTTCTTACTGCTGGCGGTGCGCGGCTACCGCGTGGCCGTGCGGGCGCGCGATCCCTTCGGCACGCTACTGGCGACCGGCATCGTCTCCTGGATCGTCTTTCAGGCGCTGATCAACATCGGCGGCATCACGACCACGATTCCCTTTACCGGCGTGCCGCTGCCGTTCATCTCATACGGTGGCACCTCGCTCATCGTCGTGATGGCCGCG
>DASUBC010000252.1:0-6209 GCA_035763465.1 Thermomicrobiales bacterium | reverse complement strand
GCCTTCTTGCGCCGTGGCGACGCCTGCGCGCCTTGCACCCGGCGCATGAAGCGCTCGACCTGGCCGGCGGTATCCACAATGCGCTGCTCACCGGTGTAGAACGGGTGGCAGTTCGAGCAGACGTCAACGTGCAGCGCGGATCGCGTCGATCGGGTCACCCAGGTGTTGCCACAGGCGCAAGTCACCGTAGCTTCCTGGTATTTGGGATGAATGCCTTGTTTCACGGGTCTGTTGTCCTCCTCAGTTCGCTCCCGGTCGCGTTCGCGCGCCACACGCGCCGTCAGTCAGCGGCGGCGGTGGACTCAACCACCGGCGCGGCGACAGGATAGACGCTGACGCGCTTCCGGCGGCGGTCCATCGGCTCGAACTTGACCTGGCCATCAATCAGGGAATAGATGGTGTAATCACGCCCGAGGCCGACGTTGTTGCCCGGATGCACCTTCGTGCCGCACTGGCGGACGATGATGGTCCCTGGCTTGACAACTTCACCACCGTAGCGCTTGATGCCGCGCATCTTCGGCTTGCTGTCGCGACCGTTCCTAGAACTACCAACGCCCTTCTTATGCGCCATATTCCCCCGCCTTTCTCCATTGCACGCCCAGAGCGCCAGTTCCAAGCAGCGCAGCCGGGCAGCATTCCGCCTACAGGACGATTTCCTTGATCGTCAGGCGGGTCAGTTCCTGCCGGTGACCAATCTTGCGGCGATAGCGCTTCTTCGCCTTCATCTTGAAGGCAATGAGTTTCTCGCCGCGATGATGCTCAGCGACGGTTGCGACGACTTTTGCGCCCTCAACCATCGGCGTGCCGATCCGCAGTTCGGCATCGTCGCCGCCAACCAGCAAGACATGGTCAAGCGCGATGTCGCTGCCGGCTTCGGCGGCCAGGCGCTCGACGTCAATCGTCTGGCCGACGCTCACGCGGTATTGCTTGCTTCCAGTTTCGACGACAGCGTACACCGCCCTATCCCTTCCGTCTTTGCCGCTCTAGAGACGCTTACGCGCGATAATTCGGCATTCGCCCGCGTACACACAAAAGCGAGGCCACGCGGGGCCACAGCGGGTAATCCTAGCAGAAATACGTGGTGGCGTCAAACATTTTCGGGGCCGCAGGCAGGCGCACAACACCCACGCCCACGCCGGCGGTGCGGACGTGGGCGACTCCGAATCTTCGCGTGGCACGGCGTTGCTCGCTCGTTGCCGATGAGCGCGCCGCCGGTCAGGACGCCGCGCCGGCCCGTGTCGCGTCGGCCACCTCATTGAGCCGGCCGGTCCGGACGTCGTAAATATAACCGTAGATTGGGATGTCGCGCGGCACCAGCGGATGCGCGCGAATGCGCCGCACGTCTTCGACGACGCTGGCGGCAAGATCGGCGATCGGCAGCCAGTTGATAAAGTGGCCCTCGACCGAACCCGGCCCGCTGCCGTGGTCGTGCCAGCCAGCGGCGTCCACGGTGGCGGTCGTGAGACTTTGCTCTAGCAAGTCGGCCATGACCTCATTGGTGAAGGTCAACATGCCGCAGTCGGCGTGGTGAATGACGAACCACTCGCGTGTGCCAAGCAACTTGTAGGAGATCACGAGCGAGCGGATCGCGTCCTCGCTCGCGCGCCCGCCGGCGTTGCGAATGACGTGAGCGTCGCCCTCGGCAAGTCCGGCATATTTCGCCGGATCAAGCCGGGCGTCCATGCAAGTCAGAATGGCGAAGTGCCGCCCCGGCGGCATCGGCAGGTTCGCCTTGTCGCCGAAGTTGGCGGCATAAGTCGCATTGGCAGCCAGCACCTCGTCTACGATCGTGCTCATCGTCTCCTCCTGGCTCGTACTTCCAACGACACCGGAAACGCACTAACTTTATCAACAAAGTCACCTACTGAGATATTGACTCACCTAACGCGGCGCGCACGGCGCCTATTCCCTACCAGGCGCCAGTCGTCCGCTGCTGCTACAGTAGGCTGGCTGCACACAGGGCGCCAGCAGGGCGCTGGCGCACCAGGAAGGAGCGTAGATGAGCGGCGACACGCGGCCCTGGTACCGGCGCTGCTATCGCTGGGGCCAGACAAACCTGACCGAACGTGACCCCGTTCGCTACGACGGCGCGTGGTGGCGCCAGTACTGGCGGCGCACCCGCGTACAGGGCGTCATCGTCAACGCGGGCGGCATCGTCGCCTACTATCCCAGCCAGTATCCACTGCATCACCGCGCGGAGTTCCTGGGCGACCGCGACCTCTATGGCGAGATCGTCGCCGCCGCGCGCGAGGAAGGGCTGGCCGTCCTGGCGCGGATGGACTCCAACCGCGCCCACGCGCCGTTCTACATCGAGCACCCCGACTGGTTCGCGGTGGACGCGACCGGGCAGCCATATCGCGCGGGCGATCTCTACATCGCGTGCGTCAATAGCCCGTATTATGACGAGTACCTGCCGAACGTGCTGCGCGAGATCATCGCGCGCAGCCACCCAGACGGGATCACTGACAACAGCTGGAGCGGCCTCGAACGCGCGCGCATCTGCTACTGCACCAACTGCGCGACCGCCTTCGGCGCGGCGACCGGCCACGCTCTGCCGCGCCAGGCCGACTGGGACAACCTCGTCTACCGGCAGTGGATTCGCTGGAATTACGACCGGCGGCTGGCGATCTGGGATCTGAATAACCGGGTGACCAGGGAATCCGGTGGGCCGGACTGCCTGTGGCTCGGCATGAACAGCGGCGACCTGACGGCCCAGGCCGCCCGCTTTCGCGACTATCCGGCAATCTGCGAGCGCGCGGACATCATCATGCTCGACGCGCAGACCCGCACGAACGCACGCGGCTTCCAGAGCAACAGCGACATGGGCGCGTTGATTCATGGCCTGCTGGGCTGGGACAAGCTCATCCCCGAGAGCACGGCCATGTACGGCGCAGGGCAGCCAGCCTTCCGCGTCGCCAGCAAGCCGGCGCCGGAAGCGCGGCTGTGGGCGCTGGCGGGCTTCGCTGGCGGCATCCAGCCGTGGTGGCACCACATCGGCGCGTACCACGAGGACCGCCGCCAGTACCGCACGGCGGAGCCACTCTTCCGCTGGCACGAGGCCAACGAGGCGTATCTGGTGAACCGCCGGCCTGTCGCCACCATCGGCGTCGTCTGGACGCAGGAGAACGTGGACTTCTACGGCCGCGACGCCGCTGACGACCACGTGGCTCTGCCGCAACGCGGCCTGACCAACGCCTTACTTCGCGCTCGCCTGCCCTATCTGCCGGTCCATGCCGACCACATCGCACGCGACACCGCCGCGTACGGCCTCGCCGCGCTGGTGTTGCCCAATCTCGGCGCGCTCTCCGACAGGCACTGCGCCGCCATCCGGCGCTTCGTGGAGCAGGGCGGCGGCCTGCTCGCCACCGGTGAAAGCACGCTGTACGACGAGTGGGGCGACCGGCGGCCGGACTTCGCCCTGGCTGATCTCTTCGGCGCGCACGCCACCGGGGGGCGCCACGGCGCATCCGACGCCGCCGATCCAAGTTGGGAGGAGTGGGGCAAGCATACTTATCTGCGGCTCGCGCCCGAAGTGCGGGCCACCGTAGATGGCCCACAGGTCGGCAATGAACCGGCGGTCACCGGCGCGCGGCACCCGGTACTTCAGGGCTTTGCAGAGACGGACATCCTGCCGTTCGGGGGCCGGATCGAGGTCGTGCGGCCCGCCGCCGGGACCGAGATTCCCGCCACGTTCGTGCCGCCTTTCCCGATCTACCCGCCCGAGCTCGCCTGGATGCGCCAGCCGCATAGCGATGTGCCCGCGCTGGTGTTGCACACACCGTCCGGTGGCGGGCAGGTGGCGTATCTCGCCGCCGACCTCGACCGCTGCTTCGGGCGCGACAACCTGCCCGACCACGCCGACCTGCTGGCGAACCTGGCGCGCTGGGTGGTGGCGGACCAGCTGCCGCTGCGGGTCACGGGGCCGGGGCTGATTGATTGCCGCCTCTACCACCAGCCTGGCCGCCTCATCCTGCATCTCGTCAACCTCACCAACGCGGGCGCCTGGCGGGCGCCGGTTCACGAATGCATCCCGGTTGGCCCACTCCAGGTGGCGGTGCGTCTGCCCGCCGATGTGCAGGGCCAGGCGGCTCGCGCGCTCGTCGCGCGCGGGGCACTAGCAGTCACGCGAGCGGACGGCTGGCTCACGTTTGACGTGCTGTCGGTGACGGATCATGAGGTCGTAGTGGCGGAATAGCCCGGCGCACGGTTCGGGCCTGGAAACGCGCAGGGCCGTCGTCTGCCCCGGTCATGGACAGACGACGGCCCAGGAAGAATAGACCGCCGTGCGGCGCTATGCCCTATGTGATCGTCACCAGCACCTCGCCGTCAACGATCTCGACGGGATAACTGACCACCCGCACGCTGGGGTCGAAGACCGCCGCGCCGGTGGTGATGTCGTACTCCCATTCGTGCCACGGACAGCGCAGAATACGCCCCTCCAGGCCATAGCGGTACTCATAGACCTCGGACGGCAGATTGGTGCCGACGATCTTGCCGAGACAGACGCGCGCCCCCTGATGTGCGCAGACATTTTTTAGCGCGTAGAGGGCGCCATCCAGGTTAAAGATGCCGACTTCCCGCCCGGCCACGCGCACGATCTTGCGGCCACCCGGCGGAATCTCGCCCTCCCGCGCGACGACGTGTTTCGCCATCCGCTGTCCTTCCTCACCGATGGGGCTGGTTCAACCGTTCACCGTACGTCGCCAGCGCGTTCTCGACCAGCACGTTGCGCCGGATATGCTCGGGGATCCCCTCCAGCATGGTCTGGGGATCGCCCAGCGCCCAGTTGGGATAGTTGCCGGAGAAGAGCAGGGTGTGCTCCCCATCCATCATCGCGAGCACCTGCGCCAGCTGGTCCGGCTCGCGCATGAGTTCAAGTGGATAGGTCGTGGACCGGAAGTGCTTCACGATATAGGCGCTCGGCCGCTGCTTGACCCACGGCGTCTCCGACCGCTGCGCCTTCCAGTTCTTGTCGAAGCGCCACATGATGTGCGGCAGCCAGGCGATACCGCCTTCGTAGAGCACGACCGTCAGCGCCGGAAAGCGCTCGAAGACGCCCTCCGTCACCATGCTCATGATGTGCGCCATGTAGACCTGCGGTAATGAGCCGTACCACTCGAAGTAGGTCGTCGGGTGGCCGACCGCCGTGGGCGGCGGCGCCAGCCCGGCGCCCTCGCCCCCCAGGTGCAGCGCGAGCGGCAGCTGATGGCGCACGCACGCCTCATAGATGGGGTGATAGTTGCGCCGGCCGAGCGGCGTCTCTGTGGCGCTACCCATCAGCACCTGCACCATGCCGGGGTCGTCGCCCAGGCGGTCAATTTCGGCGACCGCCTGCACGGGGTCTTGCGGCGCGACCAGGATGGAGCCTTTGAAGCAGTCGAAGGGCCGGACCCAGGTCGCCAGCGTCCAGTCATTGATGCTCCGGGCGATGGCGGCGGCCATGTCCGCATTGGGCTGGACGCCGAGGCTGGTGAGCGAGCCGGTGAGAATCGCGACGTCAATCCCGCGCGCGGCCAGGTAGCGGTCCTTGACCCACGCCGGATCGCTCGCGGGGTGGACCGGGCACCCATCTTTGGCCGGCGGGCGCAGCGTCTCGTCGAACGGCGCGCCGATCGGGCGGAAGCCGTGGCGGGCCAGGGGCGGCCCCGACTGGCGCGCGATGCGGTGGTGCAGACTTTCCGGCGCATACGGCGCCACCTCGCCCCACGAGGCGAACTGGTGATGGAGGTCCACGTCAATCGCGCGCAGCCCGGCGGCGTCTGACTGTGGCATGGCTGGTTGGGTTGCTGGCGCTGTCGTCGCCATCAGGCCCTCCCGTGCGCTTGCAGCAGGCGCGGGCCGTACAGGTCCACGACGTTATCCACGAAGATGCGACGTTTCAGGTCGGGCGGGAAGAAGTTGAAGGCCATCAGGGGGTTGTCGAAGTCCCAGTGTGGATAATCGCTGGCGAAGACGACGGTGCGCTCGGCGTGCAGCATCTTCAGTATCTGCAAGAGTTGCTGGTGATCGTCGGGTTCCTCGATCGGTTGCGTGCTGAAATAGCAATTGCTGAGGATGTAGTCGCTCGGCAGGCGCTTCAGGTATGGCGCCTCCTGCTTGAGCGTGGTGTAGAGGCGATCGAGGCGGCCCATCACGTAGGGCGCCCAGCAGACGCCGCCCTCGATGAAGGCAAACTTCAGGGTGGGAAACTCCTCGAAGACTCCTTCGGT
>DASUBC010000251.1:0-17059 GCA_035763465.1 Thermomicrobiales bacterium | reverse complement strand
CCTGGAGCGCAGCGCCGGTGTCTACGATGCGGTCTGCGACCGCTCGCTGCTGCTCCTGGCCGATTGCTGGGACGCGCCGGGCGCGCGGGAGGCCGCGCGAGCCAACCTGCGCCTCAACCTGCACCTGCTCCACGCCGACGGCGCCGCCGAAACCGGCCTCTCGCGCCGCCAGGATTACGACCAGCGCGTCGTACCCGCCAGTCTGGTCGCATCATACCTCCACAGCGCGGCGCGCGACCCTGACCCGGTCTTCGTGCGCGCCGCACAGTGGCTCTGGTCGCGCGCGACCCCCGGCCTGGGCGATACCGTCTGGACGGCGGTGAGCCTGCTGCGCGACGGCGAGCCGGCGCCGTCAGCCGCCACCCTGCCCGACGACTTTGCCTGCCTCTATCCCCACAACGGCCTCTGGCGGGTCCGGCGGGGCGCGCTCAGTGTCTCGTGCTTCCGCGATTCCGTGCGCCTGCTGGCTTTGCACTTCGGTCAGGCCGAATTGAGCAGCGTTAGCATCGCGCAGAGCTACTTCGGTTGCGGCCAGTTCATCGCGGATACGCTGACCGTGGCGGACGGCGCCACGACGCTACGCTCGGACGGCCAGCGCCGGTCGCGCCGCCCCGGCTACGACCAGCCGCTGGGCCGCCCCGTACCGCCCGAACAGTGGGCCGAGCGCCTGGCCGAGCGGGAGAACCGCCCGGCGCCGCCCGCGACGAGCACGCTCACAATCGGCGAGGCGTCCGGCGGCCTGGCCCTGCGCTATCAAACCCTGGCCGGGCTGGACCGCGTGACCACACAGATCGCCTTCGACTTCCCACCGGGCGGCGCCTGGGAAACCGGCGATACCGCTGTGATTCCCCAGGCGGGCCAGGTGCTCTTCCTCAAGCAGGGCTATGGCGTCATGCGCTACGGCAATGACGCCATCCGCATCGGGCCAGGGGCGGACGCACACCGCATGTGGCAGATGCGCGACGCCGACCCACCGCGCGACCGGGCGCGCGTCCTCCTCACCTTTACGACGCCCATTGACCACACGTTCAGCATCACCGGCCTGCACGGCCTGGGCGGGTAGCCGCAGTCCGCAAAGATAGAACCGCGCTCGGCCGCGCTGCGCTACGTGATTCCTTCATCCCGTCGAGCGTGGTGGCTTGGCGGGTGGGGCACGGGATTGAAATCCCGTGCTGGACACCCTTACGGGTGACGAAGTCCGCTGCGCGGACTGGCAACAGACCCACGCTGGTAGTGTCTCACATGTTGGTGGATCACAGTGCGCGGCGCGCACTTCGTCGCACGGTAGTGTGCCCAGGCCCGGACTTCAGTCCGGGGCCACCACCCGCCAGGCTCCCCACACTGAACAAACAGTGTGTAATATCTTGCTTGCAAGAACTTTATCTTGCATGTATGATGGACGATGAGGAGGGAGGTATGGAACCACACCCGGAGCGGTTCGCCGCCTGGCTCAATCTGCTGATGGAGCGCCAGGGGCTTTCACAGGCCGAACTGGCGCGGACTATCGGCGTGGCTGACGCGCAGGTCTCACGCTGGCGGCGCGGTCAGGTGGTGCCGACCGTCCGCTCCCTCCAGCGCATCGCCGACACCTTCGCGGTGCCGCGCGGCACGCTGGATCACCTGGCCGGCTATCCCACCGGCGAACTGTCCGGGCCAGAGGCTGACGACGCACGCGATCCGCTGCTTGCGTCTGAGTTGCGGCTGTACCAGATTTGGTACGGCCAGCTCCTCGAACAGCAGGTGCCTCACAGCCTGTGGCGCATCTACACCGAAGAGTGCGCCGCCCTGGCGCGGGCGCTGGCGCTTTCCTGGCAGACAGCACGCCACAGCGTAGAGGAAGAAGACGAGCACGCGGCCAGCGAACCAGGCGCGGACAGGCCAGATCGCCAGGTCGGCTTCGCGCCAGGCAGGGCAATCGCGGCAAGCCAGCTGCGCGAGCTACGAAAAGAGCGCGCCACGGGCAGCGCGAAAGGAGACATACCATGACCGATTGGCAAGAACGACAACCAGCGCGGCCACAAATGGTCGTGCCGTATGTGGTTGAGCAAACGCATCAGGGCGAGCGCGCCTACGATATCTACTCGCGCTTGCTCAAAGATCGGATCATCTTTCTCGGCACGCCCGTTGACGACCAGGTCGCCAACGCGATCATCGCGCAGCTCATCTTTCTGGACGGCGAAGATGCCGACAAAGACATCTCGCTCTACATCAACTGCCCGGGCGGCCAGACCTACGCGGGGATGGCGATCTACGACACGATGCAGCACATCCGGCCCAACGTCGCCACATACGCAATCGGCCTAGCCGCCTCAATGGGCGCGCTCCTGCTGCTGGCGGGCGCACCGGGCAAGCGCTACGCCCTGCCGAACTCACGGATCGTCATTCACCAGGGTTCGACCGGCATCGAGCGTAGCGCGATGCCCGATATCGAAGTCTTCGCGCACGAGACCTTGCGGATCACCGAGATGGTCATCGAGACAATCGCCCGCCATACCGGCCAGTCGCTCGATAAGGTCAGAAAAGATACCGAGCGCGACTACTACATGACCGCCGATGAAGCCAGAGAATACGGCCTCATTGATCGGGTCATCCACCCCTCCGACATCGCGTTCGAGCGGCTCCTGCGCGACACCCAATAGCGGCACTATGCGTGGCGCTTACCAGAATGCGCCCACCAGTGTGTGATCGAGAATGACTCGTCCGGCCATCCCACCGCTAGTCAACGATGTCGGGATGGGTGGCAACAATCTCGTCCGCGAGCGCGAAACAGGCCGTTTGCACCGTGCGCGCCTGTTCCAGCCGCGCCACGAACGCTCCCTCGCCATCCAGGCCGAGTTCCGCCAGGAAGACATCGCGCCGCGCCGCGTAAGTGGGCTTCTCCGCTGCCGGTCCGTCGGCCAGTATGACGTCGCTACACGCCAGATAGTAGGCGGCCAGCCAGCCAAGCGCCTCGCGGTGGTCGCCCGCGTCGAGCATCGCCTGGCACGAGGCCACGAAGTAGGGCCGCAGGTGGGCGTGCAACTTGTGCTGGAAAGGGTGCGGCGTCCGCCGCACCCGCACTGCCTGGTCGAAAAGGACAGCTCCTTCCGCCAACCACGCTGCGACCCGTTCAGCCGTGACGTCCTGCATCCCTATTATTCCGAGGATGGCTTCGTGTAGATCTGGGCGATCGTATTCCGTGAGCAGGCCGCGCAGATGCACAAGCATCTGGCTACCGATGCGCGGCGGGCGCAGAGCTGCCACCCCGAGCGCCGCCGCGACGTAGGTGCAGGAGTACCCGAGAAGCTGCAATCCACCCGCGAAGCCACCCATCGCCTGCGCCATCGGGAGCTGTTCGAGCGTCCCCGCCAGCCCGGCGCGCTCGAATGCGACGCGGGCACGCACCCACCGCCGGCGGCGATAGTCCCGGCGCACCGGTCCGGCCAGGTTAGCCAGGAGTCCCCGCGGGTCGTAGAGCGTGCTCGCGACGGTGAGGTGGTGGGCGATCTCCGGGTTGCCCAGCACCGCTTCCGCGGAGGCATACTCGCGCGCGGACTTGATCCCGGCCTCGATCACTAGCCCGGCGTACTCCGTCTCGATGATATTCATGAAGGGACCAGTTGGCTGGAGCGCCGGGCTGCCCTCGGCAAAGATCAGGTGGATGTCAACGTCCTTATACGCTGGAAAGGGCATCTCGTCGGGGGTGGTGGTGAGGCCGCCAACGAGATGCGCCGCTTGCAATCCCGGCCACGCGGTCAGCTGGGCCGCGATCCATTCACCCGCGAGCCGCTTCGCCATGCCAGCGTCCATTGGACCCTCCGTGCTGGCGCCATTCCAATAAGGGCCGAACCGCCCGTGCGGCGGCAGTATAGCACCACCCCTGCACGCCCCGGTTTGATTCCACCGGGGCGTGGCGAGATGTACGCCGAAGGTTTATCGCCGTCAGCGCGTTTGCTGCGACAACCACAACAGTAGCCACCTTATTCCACGCGGCTGATCCCGAACTGCACCGCCTCGCCGCCCAGGTTTACAGTTTCCTGATACGCGCCCGCCGCCGGTTCGCCGGCCGCCAGCGCATCGGCGAGCGTTTCGCCAGCGATGTGCGGCGCGAACTCTGTGATCGCCGCCGCCGCTACGCCGCCCGCAGGCGCGGCGTAGGTCACGCGAATGTGGTCTTCCACACGCAGGCCGGCGGTCTTGCGCGCTTCCTGCACGAAGCGGACGAAGTCGCGCGCCAGCCCTTCGCGGCGCAGCTCGGGCGTCAGGTCGGTCTCCAGCGCGACGACGTAGCCGTTGGCCTCGGCGATCGCGAAGCCGCCGCGCTGCCGGGTATCAATCAGCAATTCCTCCGGGGCCAGCACGACCGGCTCGCCGCCATCAGTCAGCGGCAGGGTGACGGTCTCGCCGGCGGCGGCGTTGCGCGCGATGGCGCTGGCGTCGGCGGCGGCCAGCGCGGCGCGGATGGCCGGGATGCGCTTGCCGTATTTCTTGCCGATCAGCGGCAGGTTCGGCCGAATTTCATAGGTGATGTATTCCTCGGGCCGCGCCATTGGCGCGAGCGCCTTGACGTTGAGCTCGTCGAGCGCCTGGTCTTGCAGGCGGGTCAGCGCGTCGAAACTCGCCTGGCTGCCGGCCGGGGTGTGAACCAGCATCCGGGCCAGCGGCTGGCGCACGCGGATTTCGGCCTTCGTCCGCGCCGCGCGCCCCAATTCCACCACCTGGATCAGCGCCGCCATGTCGCGCAGCAGCGCCTCGTCGGCCAGCGCCGGGTCATGAGCCGGAAAATCGCACAGATGCACGCTCGCCGGCGCGCTGGCGTCCACGCCGCGCACGAGATTCTGGTACATCTCCTCGGTCAGGAAGGGCATGATCGGCGCCAGCGCCTTTGTCAGCGTCACCAGTACTTCGTAGAGCGTCGCGTGCGCGGCGGCTTTGTCCGCGTCGTCGGTCGAACGCCAGAAGCGCGGCCGGCTGCGGCGGATGTACCAGTTGGAGAGGTCGTCCACCACGAACGCTTCGGCTGCCTTCGTCACGCCCTGCGCGTCGAAATCCTCGTAGCGTTCGCGGCACTGCCGCACCAGCTCATTCACGCCGGCCAGAATCCAGCGGTCGAGCGGTGAGCGGTCCGCGACCGGCACGCGCGGTGCGCGTGGGTCGAAACCGTCAAGGCGCGCGTACGTGATCCAGAAGGAATAACTGTTCCACAGGGGCAGGATGAAGCGGCGGCGCACCTCGTCGCCGAGGTTGTAGCCGAAGTTCAGGTTGACGGATGGATTGCCGGCCATGAAGAGCCAGCGCATCACGTCCACGCCCATCGTCTCGGCGCCTTCCTCGAACTCGATGGCGTTGCCCCAGCTCTTGTGCATCTCGCGGCCATGCTCGTCGCGCAGCAGGCCGTACCCCAGCACCGTCTTGAAGGGTGGCCGGTTCACCAGCGCGGTGCTCTGCGCCAGCAGCGAGTAGAACCAGTTGCGGAACTGGCCGGGGAAGGATTCGGTAATGAAGTCAGCCGGATACCATTCCTCCCAGTATGCCCGGTCGTGCCGGTAGTTGAGCGTTGAGAAGGCGACGATGCCCGCGTCGAGCCAGGGATTGCCGACGTCGCGGATGCGCGAGACAGTCGCGCCGCACTTTGTGCAGGCGATTTTGACCGCGTCCACCCAGGGCCGGTGCGGCGTGTGGCCCGCGAACTCGTCCCAGCCCGCGACCGCGCGCTCCTGCAACTCGGTCTCCGAGCCGATGACCTCGAAGTGGCCGCACTCGGCGCACTCGTAGATCGGCAGCGCCAGCCCCCAGTAGCGCTTCTTGGAGATCATCCAGTCGTCCATGTTGCGGAGCCAGTCGAGCTCGCGCTCGCGCCCGAAGGACGGCAGCCAGCGAATCTGCTCGACCACGCGCATCATCGGCTCGCGCAGCGCATCCATGCCGATGAACCACTCGTCCACCAGCCGGAAGACCAGGTCGGTGCCGCAGCGCCAGCAGGTTGGGTAGCGGTGCGTGAAGGACTCCATCCGCCAGAGTAGTCCCTTGCGCTCCAAGTCTTCGGCGATCGCCAGCGCCACGTCGCCGACATACTGGCCGGTCAGCCAGTCGAAGCCACTCACGTAGACGCCGAACTCGTCGAGCGGCGCGACGACATCGAGGCCATATTCCTTCGAGAGCGCGAAGTCCTCTTTCCCACAGCCAGGCGCGATATGGACGATGCCAGTCCCCTCGTCGGCGCTGACGTCGTTCCAGGCGATCACCCGGTGGCGTACGCCCTGCTCGGCCGGCAGTTCGTCGTATGGCCCCTGGTAGGTCAGGTCGAGCAGGTCGCGGCCGGGCAGTTCGGCCAGCGTTTCGTATGGCCCTTGCAGCGCGGTCGCCGCCGCGCCCTGCGCCAGATAACAGACCTGGCCGTGCTGCCGCACCTTCAGGTAGGTGAGGTCGGGGTGGACCGCCGCCGCGACGTTGGACGTCAGCGTCCAGGGCGTCGTCGTCCAGACGAGCAGGCTTTCGCCCTCGTGCCCTGGCGTCGTGAGCGGGAAGCGGACGTAGACGCTGGTGTGCGTGCGCTCCTGGTAGCCTTCGGTAACAATTTCGTGCTCGGAGATGCCGGTGCCGCAGCGCGGGCACCAGGGCATCACGTCGTGACCTTTGTAGACCCAGCCGCGCTCGTGGCAGCTCTTCAGGAAGCCCCAGATCGTGTAATTGTTCTCGTCCGACATTGTGTAGTAGGAATGGTCCCAGTCCATCCAGTAAGCGAGGCGCTGCGACGCCTTCGCCTGGAGGTCGGAATACTTCCAGACGCGCTCTTTGCACTTTTCGACAAACGCGGCGATGCCGTACTGCTCGATCTCGCGCTTGGACCCCAGGCCGATTTCCTTCTCCACTTCGACTTCGACCCACAACCCCTGGCAGTCGAAGCCATTCTGGTAACGCTGGCGCTTGCCCAGCATCGTCTGATACCGCTGAAAGACATCCTTATACGTGCGGCCCCAGGCATGGTGGACGCCCATCAGCCCGTTTGCCGTGATCGGCCCATCCAGAAAGGAGAAGCGCTCCGGCGCGCGCTCGTTGCGCCGCAGGTATTTCTTGACCGTGTTCTCCTCGTCCCAGCGCCGCAACGTCGCGCGCTCCAGCGCCGGAAAATCGGCCTTCGCCGGCACTTCCGCGAAGTGCGCGACAGCTGCTTCTTTGCCCATGTCACCCTTCCGTGGCGGGTTGCAGGTTGCAGGTTCGCAAGTTCCAGGTTTCTCTTGTGAGCGTATGCGCTTGCCTGAGAAACCTGGAACCTGTCAACCTGTAACCCGAACAAAAAACGCCCGCCCTCGCAATGTTGAGGACGAGCGTGCCCGTGGTACCACCTCGGTTGGCCGCGCAAGAGCGCGACCCACTTCTGAGACGCGGCATCGCCAGGCGATACGAAACGTCTCCGTCGCGCTAACGGGCGACGGCCCCGGCCGAGCCTACTGAGACCGCGTGGCGATCCGTTGGGTCGGCGGCTCTGGAAGGATGTTCGGCAGGAGTGGCGCGGTCCGCGTCGCACCAGGGGCGGACTCTCTGCACGGGCGCTCCAGCCTACTCGTTTCCGTCACAGCCAGCGTCTTCGATTGCCATAACGATAGCAGACCACGGGCGGGCGGTCAACTGGCACGAGTCGGGCAGTCGGGCAGTCGGGCAGCGCGTTGAATCAGCACTACACCAGCAGACCAGCACCGTGCTGAGGAGAACCCACTGCCCGACCGCCCGACTGCCCGACTGCCCGACTACGCATACTGCGAGAGTAAGCCGAGCGCGCTGCACGCCAGCAGGCCGAGCGTGACGAGCAGTGACCACCCGGCGCCGCCGAGATGCCGGCGGCGGGCCTGAATGAAATAGAAGAGGTCGAGCAGGGCGGCCAGGATCGCGACGACCATGATCGCTTTGAAGAAATCGAACAACCCCTTGTTGCCGGCGGGGATTTGCGTGAGTAAGAGGGTCAGGACGGCGGCGAAGGCGGAGGCGAGGATAACGGCCAGCAGCCCACGCTGCTCGGGGATGCGCGGAATATGCGACATAATGGCGACGAAGGTGACGGCGGCGAAGCCGATCGCCGCGAAGACGAGCATGTACCACGATGTCGAGGCGACTGTTTCCGCCATGCTCCTTATCCACTCATATGGCGCACGCCCGCGTGTGCCCCTTCCGCGCTCCCTCACCAGTATACCAGCGTGCGTCGTTCAGCCAGTACGGAGACGTGAGTGCGTGAGCGTGAGTTGCTTGGGATAAGCACGGCGCCAGTAGATCGGCGCCGTGCTAGACCGAACTCTCTCGCGACTCACGCACTCACGCCTCACGACCTCGAAATCAGTACTAATGGGGGATATTCTTCGCGCACGATGTTCCATACAATGGTCTGAACCTTCGGTACCAACGTACCAGCGAGCATTGTTGGGAGGTGCTCAATGCGCTACCGCGTTATTGCGAAGTCGCTCATGGATCGGCGCCGGTTACTGGCAATGGATGATGATGGGAACTATTACCTCGTCTCACTCAATGGCGTGAAACCGACCCAGGCGCCGATCGATCAGCGCGAGGCGCGGCGGTTGCAGTTTGACCGCAACTGGATTCCTGCGGTTGACCATGCGCCGCGTACGATGCGCGACCTCAGCGACGCTGCAACCTACCAGTAAGAGCAGCGTTTTTCGGCGTTCAGCAGCGTGCAATCAGGCGCACCGGCGCACAGGCCGGTCGCCTGGCTGCACGCGTTGTCGTGGCATCACCAATGCAATGCCGTCCGGTATTGGCGGCACGCGGAGGAGCAGCTGATGGCACGCTATGGCAAGGAGACGAAACTGCCGCCCAAGGCGGTGCTGGCGCAGGCGCGGACCTTTTTCGGCCCCGGCGGCGACCTCGGCCTGGCGATCACCAGCGCGTCGTGGAACGAAACACGCTTCGAGGGCGGCGGTGGCGGCGTCGAAGTGACGGCGCTCCCGCGCGCGGGCGCCCTGGGCACGACCGACGTGACAGTCCTCTCGCGCGAATACGACCAGTGGGCCGAACGTTTCCTGGCCGCCCTGTCCGACGCCGAACGCGGTCCTGGCCTGGTGCAGCGGCTATTGCAGAAGGTCACTGGCCGCAAGTAACTCAGGCGCCGCTGGCAGAGCGAGGGCCACAGGTCTCTCTGGTCAATGTATGGGCAATCCGTTAAGGCCGAGAGACCTGCGACCTGTGACCTATTCCCCCAGCCGAGCGGCCAGCCAGTCGGCGGCGACCGTCGTCCAGATATCTACGTGCGACAGGCCAATATGCGTGGCGCGCTTCAGGTAGAGCAAGGTTTTCGGACCGGGCAGCGCGTTGTACAGCCGGCGGGCTTCCGTTGGCGGCACGATCGCGTCGAGACTGGCGCCGATGACCAGCGTGGGACAGCGCACGTCGTTCACAAAGGGTAGGCAAGAGAGCTCGCAGGCGCGGGCGCGGGCGGTGCTTTCCGGTTGGCCGCAGAGCGCGGCGATCTCGGCCATCACGAAGGGATGGACCCTGTCCGCGTACGGTGGTGGATGGAATGGCGGCGTCACCGCGACGCAGGCGCGCACGGCGGGATTGCGCGCGGTGTGGTGAATCGCCAGCGCCCCGCCGAAACTGACGCCGAGCAGCGCCACCCGTCCGGCGTCGAGCGCCGGGTGCGCGGCGGCCCAGTCGAGAATCGTCCCCGTGATGTCTTCCTGGCCGATGTCAACCGCCAGCCGGCCGCGCAGTTCGCCGCACCCCGGACCATCGAACGCCAGCGTGGCTAGCCCGCGCTCCAGAAATGGCGTGCTCCAGAGCGTCATCTCCTCCTTGACGATGCCCGCGCCATTGAAGAGCGCGACGAGCGGGACCGGGCCGCTGGCCTGTGCCGGCAGCCGCAGCCAGCCGGGCAGCGGTGCGGTCGGCCAGGGCACGGTGACTGGCGTGGCCGGCGGCTCCAGTCCCGGCGCGGCGCACGCGAATGCCGCCAGCCGGGCCTCGTCGAGCTCGGTCGCCGGGGCGCTGCTCGGGCCAATCGCCGCGCTGGCGAATCCATAGGCCAGCGCGGCGGCCAGCCAGTGCCGGGTCGCGCGGGCGCGCACGGTGGGCAGGCTGGAGACTTCGGCCGCACGGGCGCGCACCTCCTGCCGGCGCGCTTCGACGGTCCAGGCGCGCGGCCAGTCTGCTAGCGAGCGGATGGCGCGCAGGGTGCGCGCGAGGTCGTCGGCCTCCAGGCCGGCATAGAGAAAACGCTTACGGGCGGGTGGCGGTAGGATGCCGGCTGAAAAGAGCCGTAAAGTTGCGTCAATCACGACCGGTTGCCCGAGTAAGACGCCGAGCCGGAAGGAAAGTTCGTCAAAACTCCCACGCGCGCGGAGCGGCGCCAGCCGTTCCTGCAATTGCACCATCTATCTGCCTTCCCAACTGATCGCCAGCGCGAGGATCGCCAGATCACCTGCGAACGATTGTAGTAGTTCAGCAGGTGTTGCCACAACATGCCAGAGGGGGTACCTTGGTCCGGGGCGCAGCAAGGCGATGAGCGTAGCCCCGCGTGGCCGGAACTGGTATGAACGAAGGAGCAGCAACGATGATAACCGAGCCGCGCCTGGAAAATCGCGGCCAGCAGCCCTATATGGCGATCCGCGCGCAGGTCACGCTGCACGACATGCCCACTGTACTGCCGCAAATCCTGGGCGAGGTCTTTGCCTGGTTGGATCATCAGGGCGTGCCCCCAGCCGGCCCACCCTTCATACGCTATCTCGTCATTGATATGGCGACCCAGCTCGACATTGAGCTGGGCGTGCCTGTGGCAATCGCCCTGCCAGGCGCTGACCGTATCAGCGCGGGCGCACTTCCGGCCGGGCGCTACGCGACACTGGTCTACACCGGGGTGCAGAACGGGATCGCGGCGAATGCCGCGTTACTGGACTGGGGCGCGCGGCAGGGCATTATCTGGCAGAAATGGGCCACGGCGCACGGTGACGCGTGGGGCGCGCGCACCGAGTCATACCTTACCGACCCCGCTACCGAGCCGGACCCGGCGCAATGGGCCACCGAGGTCGCCATCCGGCTGGCGGACGAGCAGCCCCAATAGCCGTACCGAATCGCGCCTACTAACGCGCCGCGATCGGCTGTTGGCCGCCGCGCTTGGCGGCATAGAGCGCCTTGTCGGCCAGGGCGATTAACTCCTGCCGCACCGCCGTATCATCCGGGTAGACGGCGATACCAGCACTCATGGTCACGGGCGTCTCGGCGCTTTCCGGCAGGGACTTGGCGGCCCTTGCCAGCAATTTGTGTGCCCGCTTGACCAGCGTGAGCGCCCCAGCGAGGTCGGTTTCCGGTAGCGCCAGCATGAATTCATCGCCGCCATAGCGCCCCAGGAAATCGGAGGAACGTGCGGCTGCCCGCAACGCAGCGGCGACCAGGCCCAGGATCTTGTCGCCAGTTGGGTGGCCGTAGGTATCGTTGAAGCGCTTGAAGTTGTCGAGGTCGAGCATCACCACCGCCAGCGGGTGGTTATAACGAATGGCGCGGGTCAGCTCCTCGTCGAGCCGCTCGTGCAGCGTCCGGTGATTGAGCAAACCGGTCAGAGGATCGGTGCGCGCCAGTTGCCGCGCCTCATGATACAACCGCGCATTCTCCAGCGCGGCGGCGATCTGCCCGGAGAGCGTTTCGAGCGCCGCCGCTTCCTCGCGCTGGAAGGGCTGCTCCCAGCGCCAGACGGCCGTTGCGCCAATCGTCCGGCCATTGACCAGCAAGGGGATGCCAAGCCAGGCAAAGTTTGGGTGACTGACGGCCGAACCATTAGGAATTAGCCCCCGCCGGCGGCACTCGGCCTCGTAATCGGCGACGCGAATCGGCCTCCCCTCCTGCAAGATGGCGCTGGCCAGGCCCTTCCCTTCGTCCAGGGCAATCGGCGTTTCCCACTCGGGCCGTCGTACGCCATCCTCGCCATACAGGCGGTAGTCGAGCGCGTTCGCCGCCTCGTTCCACAGCGCGAGCCAGCACCCATCAATGCGCGCGACCCGCCCAAGCTGCCGCCAGGCCACCGTCAGCAAGCGGTCCAGGTCGATCTCCGCACCCAGCGCGCGACCCGTTTCATTGAGGACTTCGAGGCGCGCGGCGCGCTCATGAGCATCCGCGTAGAGCTGGGCATTCCGCACCGCCAGCGCCACCTGCGTGGCAAGCCGGGCCAGGGTGGCTTCGTCGCGCGCCGTATAGGGGCGCTCCTTGCTCCGGTTCACCATCAACACGCCGCGGCGCTGCTCGCCCAGCGCGACTGGCGTGCCGAGCGCCGCGCGCACTTGCGCGTCGGCAAGGGACTGATCCAGGACACGGTTGTGGATAAAGCGCGTGTCGGTAAGATAATCGTCAACGACCAGCGATTTGCCCGTGCGCCAGATATAGCCGGTCACGCCATCGGACGGCGCGATCGCGAACGTTGGTACTAACTGGCCGGTGTAGCCGGCGGTTGCCGCCGGTTGCAGGGTGTCCGTGGCGCTGTCGTACAACAGGATGCGCGCCTGGCTGCTGTCCAGCAGCGTTCGCGTGTGGTCCGCGATGCGTTGCAGCAGCGCGTCACTACTGTCGAAGGACGCGGCCAGATCGTGGGCAATCGCGTTGAAGGCCACTTCCTCCTGCCGCCGGCGCTCGGTCTCTTCGTACAGGCGCGAGTGCTCCAGTACCGTGGCGATCTGGCCAGCCAGGAGTTCCAGTATTTCGACGGTCGCTGTGGGAATCGGCTCGTGCCAGCGCCAGGCGACCAGCGCGCCGATCGCCCGTCCCTCCGCCAGCAAGGGCAGGCCCAACCAGGCCCGGCCAGGGCGACCGACATCAGCATTGGGCGGTTGGATGCCATGACGGGCACATTCGGCGGCGAAGTCAGTGGTCACCAGTGGCGTGCCGCGCTCCATCACGAGCCGGGTCAGGCTGAACGGCATCGGCCCATGTAATTCCGCCTCCGGCCGGCGCTGACCTTCCTCAATCCACATCAGTACGTCGAGCTGGTTCGTCGCGGCGTCCCAGAGCGATACACTCCAGTTGTCAAGTCCGGTCAGGCGTTCCAGCTGGCGCTGTAAGACGCGCAGCCGCTGTTCCAGGGTGAGTTCAGCGGTGAGATCGCGTTCAATCGCGCGGAGCGCCTCGGCTCGCTCGGCTCGCCGGCGCTCCGCTGTGTAGCGCCGCGCGGTCGTCAAGGCCACGGCGGCCTGCCCCGCGAGCGCCGCTGCCAGCCGCCGGTCAGCATCGGTCCAGGCACGGGGTGTGCTGCGCTGGTCCGCATAGAGCAGGCCGAACACGCCTCCAGCGCCCGCGATGGGCGCGACAATGAAAGATTCTCTGCTGAAACCTGCCAGCAGCGTGGTCTCGACACCAGCCTGCACCGCGTCATCAATAGTCAGGGCGGTATCCGGCGCCAGCGCCAACGCCTGACGCAGCAGCGGCAGCGCCCGCGGGTCCAGCTCCAGCTCACGTAGCCGGTCTGACTCCACCGGCGATAGACCGCGCCAGGCCCTGGCGGTAACGGCGCCGTTCGCCTCGTTGACCAGCCAGACAGCGCTGCGCTCCGCGTCAAGCGCGGTGAGCGCCTGCGCCGCAATCGCGTCCAGGGTATCATTCAGAATCTGATCGTCAGGAGTCGGCAGGTTGGCAGGCGAAGGTTCGGCCTCCGAACATGCGGCAACGTGGTCAATCAGTTGACAGAACCGATCACTCGCCATCCGCATCCGGTTTCTTCACCACCTGCGTATACCCTGAAGCAGTCAGAGGCTGATCGCGCGACAGCGTCGTTTTTGGGTCTCACCCGTAGTCAACCATAGCGGAGCGCTTTATCCCCGGCAATCGCCCAAATGGGGCGCTTGCAAGCGTCAGGGAGTACCAGGCCCAGGAGGGAAAACTGGTGTATCGGCAAGCGCGGCGAGCGGTGGGGCCGCGCGTAAAAACGGCGCCTGGAGTTCTGCCGGCATCCGGCGTGGGCGGCCAGTCGCGCTGTCAACCCAGGCCCACTCTGTGCGTGCCCGCACAACCGGCTGGTCGGAGAGTGCGAAACCAGCCGGCACGAGCCGCCCGTCCGGCAAACCACCTTCATGCTGTGGTGGACGCCACGGCTGGATCGCATACTCGCGTACCGCGCGTGCCCCGCGCATCGCCGTCACCCAGGTCACAACTTCCAGCGTATCGCCCGCCGTCGCCGGCCGCAGGTAGTCAATTTCGTGCCGGCGAGCGATGAACAGGCCACCCAGCTCGCGCAGGCGCTCGATGGTGAAACTGAGCGCGTCGGCGTGCTCGACCGCCGCCTGCTCCAGATAGTGGAGATAGACTGCGTTGTTGACGTGGCCCAGCACATCCATTTCGTACTGGCGCACGCGCACATAGGTGGCGAAACCGGCGAACGGCAGCACCATCTCTTCCACCATCGTGCTGCCGTCAATCCGTGCCGGCGGCGGCTACCGCCGCGTTTTCCAGTCCCAGCGCATCGGCCGGCACAATGCCGCCGGTTGTGCTGGCCTGCGCCGCCACCTCGGCCCGGCGGCGCGGCGACTGCTGTGTTTCCGGCGCGAGGCGGCGCGTGACGAGGAACGTCAGCGTGGCGAAACCGCCGGCGATCAGGAACGGCACCTGGTAGCCGACGTAGTTGAGCACGATGCCGGTCGCCACCGGCACGACGATCGCCGCCGCGTGCTGCATCGTCACGCCCATCGCCAGCGAGGGCGCGACTTCGTCCGCCGGCGCCACTTTCCGCAGATAGGTCGCCGCGCCGATCGCGGAGAGCGGGAAGATGAAGGAATAGATCACGTAGCAGCCGATCGCCACGGCGACATGGTCAACCAGCGCGTAACCGGCGAGCGCCACCACGTAGCCTACATTGACCACCGCCAGCACCTGCCGCTCGCCGTGCCGGTCGATCTGCCGGCCAATCCATGGACCAGCGACCATCGCCAGAGTCGTCACCGTCAGCAAGATGCCGGAGATTTTCGGCACGTCGAGCTGGAAGTGGTGAACCAGCACCCAGAGGCCGAAGGAGAAGAAGATCTGCTGCCGGCCACCGTCGAGCAGGCACAGCCAGTAGTAATAGCGGTAGTCGCGCCGCAACACGACTGGCTCGCGCGCCAGCACGCTTGCTTCCAGCTGGCCGTTCTTCAAATTCGGGAAGCCGACGATCGCGAGCGCCGCGACCAGCGCCAGCGCGCCGCACAGCACAAAGGTCGAGCGAAAGGTAAGCCAGTGGAAGTGAAACGCGGCGAGGACGACGAGCATCGCCACTACCCCGCCGCCATTATTGAGCGCCGAGAGCCGCCCAAGCACGCTGCCCGCGCGGTCTTCCGTCGTCAGGCTCATCCCGAGCGCATACTGTGTCTGAAGCCAGGTGTGATAGCCAATCGAACTGATAACGACCCACGGCGCGACCGTCCAGAAGGAATGGGAGAGACCGAAGCAGCCATAGCCGATCGCCAGCAAGACGAGCGCACCGGCCGTCAGGCGTGGCAGTGACAGCCGGAAGAAGATCGCCGTCAGGAAGATCAGCAGGAAGCCCGGCACCTCGCGGATCGCGGTGATGTACCCGAACTGCGATCCCACCAGCCCGAGTTCGCGCTCGAAGTAATTGGCGACGATATTCTGCTGGGCGGACATCGCGAAGCCGGTGGCGAGCGTCGCAACTGCGATCAGGACGAAGCCTCGCCCGGCCGCTGTCTGCCGCCAGCCCGTCCGCCCTTCCATTGCTCCGCCTTCCGCCGTTATGTGTGGCCCCCCCAGCCCCACAATCCTGGGGGGAGCCCCCCTCCAAATGCCGGGGCTGCTTGAAAACCGCCGTATCGAATTGAGCTACTCCCCCCAGAATTGGGGGCCGGGGGGCCATCGCCGCTACGTGCGCGCGACCAGCACCACGCCCAGGCAAATGACGACAATGCCCGTCCAGCGCGTCGCGCTGATCGGCTCGTTGAAGAGCAGGCGCGCGAGCAGCGCGGTCACCACGTAGCCGAACGCCAGCAGGGGATACGCGAACGATAAGTGTACACGGGAGAGGACGGCCAGCCAGAAGATTGACGCGCCAAAGACGAAAATGAAGCCGAGCAAGACGGCTGGTTGGGTGAACACCCGCACCAGCGTCGGAATCAGCGTCGCCAGGCTGAGGTCGAGTACCCCGAACTGCTCACGGAACCGGTTCATCCCCTGCTTGAGCAGGAGTTCCCCTGTCACCGAAAGACCAATGCCAACCAGGAGCAGAATCAGGACCGTTAGCCGGCCACTCTCAACCGGCATCCGGTCCTCCTCTGGCTGATGATGGTGAAGAATCTCCTCTTCACGTATCGTCTCGTCAAGCATCACGTTCCGAAGAAGTAGTTGCAAGTTGGCAGGTTGACAGGTTACAGATTCTTGCAGACAGGCGCCTGCGCCCGCTAGGGAAACCTGCAACCTGCCAACCTGCCAACTTGCAACAACGCTAGTCCGCCGCTACGGGCGCGGGAATCGGCACGCGCGTGAGCCACTGCGCGTATTCCGGCGTCTTGCCATGCACGATGTCGAAGAAGCGCGTCTGAAGTTGCGTCGTGATCGGCCCGGCCTTGCCGTCGCCGACCGGCCGGTGGTCCACCTGGCCGATCCAGGTCACCTGCACGCCGGTGCCGCAGAAGAAGAGCTCGTCGGCCAGATAGAGCTCGGTGCGGTCAACTTCGCGTTCCTCGATCGGGATGTTCGCGTCGCGCGCCAGTTGCAGGAGCGAGCGCCGCGTGATTCCTTCGAGGATATTGGCCGTGATTGGCGGCGTGACCAGCGCGCCGTTCCGCACCATGAAGAGATTGCAGCCGCTCCCCTCGCTCACCTTGCCGCGCTCGTTGAGCAGGATCGCGTCGTCGAAGCCGTAGCCCTGCGCCTCGTCCTTGGCGATACTCGAATTGACGTACGAACCGGAGACCTTACCGCGCGCCGGAATGGCGTTATCCTGCAAACGCTGCCAGGAGGAGACCATCACCGAGAGGCCATTGTTCTCCTCGCCGCCGTAGTAATCATCCAGCGGCAGCATGAACATCGCGAAGCCGTCGGCGATGCCCGTTAACGTCGGCCCCAACTCCAGCCCCGCCTTATAGGCATAGGGCCGGAAGTAGACATTGCT
>DASUBC010000250.1:0-9766 GCA_035763465.1 Thermomicrobiales bacterium | reverse complement strand
GCCGGTGGTCTGGCCGAAGGCGACGGTCAACGGCCAGCAGGTCAGTGTTATCCCGCAGCACAAGCTCTCCGACGACCTGAGCACCGTGCTCAAGCCGGTGGTGCAGCAGGTGGGGGTCGCGGTCAAGCAGCAGCCCTGGCTCAAGGGCCAGCAATGGACGAACCAGCACGGCGTGACGCAGCTCTCGCGCACGAACGTCGCGCCCACCCAGGCGCCGCGCGTGGCGCTCGCCACCGAGTCGGCCCAGGCCGACTGGACGATCGTCAACAAGACGTCGCAGTATGGCCTGGATCTTTACCAGAACTCCATCAAGTTCGACGGTTCTAACAATACCTTGAGTTTCAATGTCAAGAACTGGCCCAATCGCGGCCTGGGCGCCTACGTCCAGTTCCTCGATCCGAACGATAACCCCATTAGCAACCCCGTGGGCTGGAACGATCGGCTCTCATTCGCGCCCGGCTTTATCCGTAACTGGCTGGAGCCGAACAACAGTAAGTGGTATCTCCAGCATATCGGCGCGGGCAGTGTCTTCTTCGGCGCGCCCGTCTGGGCCGCCGAGACGCCCATCTCCTTCGTCGTACCCAGCGCGGCCTCCGGGGCGAACGTGCTCATCGGTGGTCTGGGCAACGGCAACTGGGACATGGATGTTGATAAGGTTGGCCTGATCTACACCTGTGTCGTCAGTTATGGCATTCCCTCCGTACTCAGCATCCTCTCCGTCGGTGTGCAGTCCACACAGTGGTACATGGAGTTCTTCGAGGATACTGAGAAGGTCGTCACGCTCATCGGCGTGGGTTTCGGCCCCTTCGGCGCGCTGCTGGGTATCGGCAGCGCGACGCTCGGGGTGGAGTCCACGCTGATCGCGGCCGCCCAGTTTGTCGCCGGGATCATCTTCTCGACGGGCTTGAGCCAGCTCGCGCTCAAGATTACTGGCTATGTCACGGCGATGGAACTGGCAGAGAACGCGCCGTACGTCGGCTGGGCGCTACGTATCGCCAGCCAGGCGTCCGCCATCGCCGACATGATCGCCACCAGCATCGAGGTGGGGCTGTCCCCGGCCACCTACGACCTGCAAGCCAAGCGTTCGATGTCGCTGAACGTCTCCGTCAGCCCCGATCCCACGCACGGCACGAAGACGCAGAAGCCGATCTGGCCGGCGACCAGTGACCACTACGTGATCACGGTGCAGTACAAAGGTGGCACGACGCTGACGAAGGCTGGCCCGATGCCGGGGGCGGAGGACGCCCCGATCGCCGTGACCTACGCGACGGCCACGGGCGATGCCCTGCCATCCGCGCCGGGCCAGCAATTCCAGATCATCGCCAACATCTACTCGGCCACCAACTGGATCTGTGGCAAGTGGGTGAGTGGCTGGATTGACGCGGTGCCGACCGACGGCGATTCCCGCAGCGAAGCTGGTTCGATCATCGAGCAACTGGTGCCGCTCACCGCCACCACGGAGTACTCGCACGACGCCAAGCTGAACTACGACGGCACGAGTAAGACCTACGTTTGGGAGAAGACCATCTTCACCATCAGCGATACCCTGGAGTCGTCGTTTGTCACCGGGCCGGCGCCGGCGGCGGTGAGCGCGGCCTTCTGGGCTAACGGCGTGCGCCTCTCCAGCAACACGAACATCGTGGTCGTCAGCGGCGGCAGCCAGTGGCAGGTCGTCGATCAGGGGATGGGCATGACCTACGACGTGGCGAAGACCGCGATCGAGGTCAATAACCAGACGGTCGGCTACGAGCTCTCGGTGAGCAACGCCACCGAACCGGCGCCACCGCAGACAGTGACCAGCCTGGCCGGCCAGGACGTGCAGGGGCTGGTGGACATCACGATCAACAACCTGGCCTACAAACTCGGCTACAGTTATCTGGCCCAGAACCAGAACCTGCCGCTCGATTACGGCACGGCCAACCAGTCCAGCGCCATGTATCTCTTCGAGAGCGTCTCCACGCTCGCCAACCCAGGCGCCGGGATGCTGGCGCCGACGCGCGGCTTTTCGGTCCAGCCCTACATCGCTTACGACCAGTTTGGCCCGGCCGGGATCCTCAATCTCCAACCGGCCGCGACGTACCAGCCCGAACTGGACGACGGTGGGGCGGTGCCTGCCGACATCAGCACGGCCTTCACGAACGCGGGCTTCCCCCTGCCGGCTGGCGCGCAGATAACCGTGGTCACGGCCAGCGCGGCCTGGCAAATCGGTGTCACCGGCCATCCGGCGCTCTACGATCTGCGCCGGCAGATTGATGTCATCGTGGTCTTCAACTCACCCGCGCCGGCCTTCAGTCCCAATAACTTCTTCCTCGATACACGCACCTACAAGACCGATGGTCTCTACCATCTGCGCCTGGTGGACTTGCAGGACGATGGCGGCACGACCTTCGACTATGGCGCGACCCAGAGCTGGGGCGCGTTCGACATCCCGAATCTCAACGCGATCGCCGTGCATCCGAACGGGTTCGTCATCGCCATCAGCTACCAGAACGACAAGATGGCGATTCTGAAACTGCCGGCGGCGGCCGTGGCCGACAAGGACGCGCCGCTCGCGCTGCCCTTCTGCGGCACGGGCCTGCGCGAAGGGCTGATGCAGGGGCCGGTGGGGATGACCATTTCCGCCGATGGCCGGATTCTGGTGCTGGAACGCATCAACGCGCGCATCCAGGCGTTCGATACTCAGGCGAACCCGGTGCAATGCTTCGCGTCGAATCTGGTGTTCAACCTCACCAGCAGCTTCGCGAGCGACCTGAACAACGCGACCGCTTCGACCGCGCTGCTCCAGGCGCTGCAAACGAACGTGCCGGTTATGAACACGGCTCCGGGCGCGTATGACCCGCGCTATCTCCTGACGCCAGCCTTCAGTATGCCCGCCAGCTTCGTCGCTGTGTTCAACGCCGGCACGGTCACGACGGACGTGCAGACCCAGTTCCAGAATAGCGCGCTGACGCTGGGCCAGGGGGCGACGATTCTGCAAACCGCCGCGAATATCTGGCTGCTCCAGGACACCGCCAACGGCGTGAACTACGACATCCGCTACAACGGCGAACAGCTGGAGGAGGTTGACGTCTACCGCTGCTTCACACCGACGATCACCGTCAAGGCGCCCAACGGCGAATGGACGATCATGGACAAGACCAACACACTCACGTTCGACGTGACGGTCCCCGCATCGAACAAGAACGTGCTGCAATGCCAGAATCTGACTTCGCTGATGCCGCTGAAAGACGGCCCCTCGGCGACGGTGACGTATCTGGACGTGGCGATCGAAACAAAGGGCTTCATCTACGTACTGTCGTACGTCAACGATGGGTCCACGGCGGCGGACTACCGGCTGGACATCTACAACCCCGACGGCACGCCGCTCAATGCCAACACCGGCAGCCACAACGGCCAGGTGAATGGCGCGAAGATGACGGTGGACCAGTGGCGGACGCTCTTCACGCTCAACTACCAGCAGATGCAGGGGCCGGCCGGCCGGCCCGAGCCGACCGTGAGCCAGTGGATTCCGTCCACGCCAAGCGGCGCGTAAGCGACACGTATTCGGAAGCATGGCTGGGTGCGGGCGACGTGGGTCGCCCGCACCCTTGCGGAGCCGATCCCTCGGTTCGCTGGAGGCAGCGCGATGGCGAGCGACAGCGCGACCTATACCCTAACTGGCGCGGATTCGAGCGCCTTCTGTAGCCTCGTCCAGGCGCAGAGCGCGCTCGGCCCGGCCCGGCCGACACCCGGCCAGGCCGACTTCTGGGCCTTCTTCGCGGCGATTGACGCCCTGGCCTACGATCGCTACCGGCACATCACCAACGCCCTGCTCCAGGGCTGGGCGGACAAGCTCTACGCGGCGATGCTCCAGACCCAGACCAATTACAAGATCGACGCTGCCGGCATGTATGTTCTCTATGCCTATGCCCAGTTCGCCGCCTCCTGCTTCGATCCCAATAACCCCTATCCCAACGATAGTTGCGGGCAGCAGGGCTTTCCGACCGATTGGCAGCAGCGCGGGGGGCAATGGCCCACCTACGACGACTCCAAGGGCCTTCCAGAAGCGTCACCGTGGGACTGGTTTGCCACTGCGGTTGGCCTGTGGAAACCGCCCGGTTCACCCGCCAGCTTCTTCAACGCGCTCAATCAGGACGTCAACGTCCTCAACGACGCGCTCAAGGCTGCTGGGCAGAACACGTCCACCGTCGCCCTCTTCGTCGGTTGGCATGGTACAAGTCCCGATGTAGCCAGTGTGCAGCAATTCGAGCAGTCGCGCTTCGACCCGGCGAACTGGACTAACTCCGGCACGTTCGTGCAGAACCTCGCGGGCACCAACCTCTGGACGGCGCAATCGCAGACCGCGACCGCCCTGTTGCAGCCCTCCACGCTGCCCGCCGACGCCTACTTCTTCCTGCTCCACCTGCTGCTGGCCCTGCCGACCGGCGCCTCTGCCGCCCAGCAGCTGGCCCAGCAGATTGTCAGCGCCAGCGCCTCGTCCCAGGAATATCCCAACGACACCTTCATCAACCAGCTCGTCTACCTGGCGCTAATGTACCTGGCCGATCCACTCGGTAACTTTGCCTGGACCAACGCGCAACTGATCGCGGAGACGACGCTCTTGAGCGGGGCGATCACATGCCCGGACCCGGCCTCGCAAGCCATTCGTGACAGCCTGGCGCGGCACCAGCGCGTGTTGCAGACCGACGCCTCGTACCCGCTGCAAGACCCGTACAGCCCGGCCATCGGCTTCACGCAGCGGCAGACCGACACGCTGTTCGCGCTCGATAAAGCCCGGCAAACGCTCAAAGCGTGACCGGCAAGGAGGATTGCATCATGGTCCAGGCCGCGCCCACTGACACGCTCGTGGCGGGTGAACTCGCCGCCGTCCGCGCATTCCTGCAATTTCAGGGAGCCTACAACAACACCAAGATCACCGGCATCACGACGGCCAGCATCGGCGACTATATGAATTACGTGAACAATCTCGCAGGCAATTATGGCGCCGTGCAGAATACGCAATGGAAAGGCTGGTACGACCAGCTCTTCGCCCTCCTGACGGCGACGACTGATGTTGCCGAGATATTCCAGGTGATGCAGTTTGCCGCCTGGGTCGGTGCAAACAAGATCCATGGCTGCCCGTACTCGGACTGCACAGCGCAAGATCCCTGGTACAGCTACTGGTATGTCTTTCGCCCGGGGCACCGGTTTGGGTGGTGGACGAATCCCTACGGTTCGGACGCGCACGCTGTCTGGTACGGGGCACAGAGTGCGCCGGGCACGCCACCACCGTGGCAGACAGCGGTGCAGAAGGTCATCAACCAGTGGGGCGACACGCCGCCGGCCAACCGGATCAACGTCGGCGCCAACATGACCGACAACCAGCTGGTGATGACGTCGGCGCAAACGGTCCTCAACGGCTGGACAGCCTTCCCACCCATCGCGCAAAAGACAGCCGCGATCGGCCAGGGACAGCAGGCAGCGATGACCGCCCTACTGGCGCGGACGACACTGGACGCCGACACCTACTTCTTCCTGTTGCACCTGCTGATCGCGCTGGCTACTGGCGCCACCGCCGCTCAGCAGTTGGCCCAGCGGATCGTGAGCGCGATCGCCACGTCCCAGGAGTACCCGAACGACACCTTCATCAACCAGCTCGTCTACCTCGTACTGCTCTACCTGGCCGACCCGCTGGGCGCGTATGCCTGGAACAACGCCCAACTCCAGGCCACGCTGCGCGACCTGGAAGGTGTCATCCTCGCCACCGACCCCGCCTCGACCGCTATCAAGGCCAGCCTGGTGCAGCACGGGAAGGTGCTCAACTCTGACGCTTCTTATCCCATGCATGACCCCTATACCTCGATCGGCTTCACCCAGCGCAAGACCGACACCATGTTCGCCCTGGACAAGGCGCGGCAGGGACTGAAGACATGATGGAACAGGAGCGCGACGATGTCGTCGAATACAACGAATGACACCCTCGTAGCCGGCGAACTCGCCGCCGTCCGCGCGTTGTTGACCTTCCAGGGCGCTTATGGGGTCGGTGTAAAGCAATTGGCGACGGTGGATGCCGGCAACTACTTCGGGAGCCTGAACAGCCTCGCCGGTGTCAATGCCCAGTTGCAGAACCCGCAGTTTCAGGGCTGGTACAACCAGCTCTACACCCTGCTGATGGCGACCAATACAGTCTATCACCAGCCGTTTCCGGCGCTGTACATCGTCTATGCATACACACCGTTCTGCGACGTAAACATGGTACTGAACTCGGCCTGGAAGGGCTACTGGTCTACCTTTCTCCACGGCTACGCGTACACGATCGATGGCAACGACGTGACCATTAACCCGTGGGGGCAGGAGACATGGCTGCTGCATCTTCCCCCGCGGCCAACTGCCCCCGCCGTTTGGAAACAGGCGACCGACAACCTGCTCACCAAGTGGGGCGACGCGCCGCCAGCGAACATCCTCCACCTCGGAACCGGCGGGAGCGGCGGGTTTACCTACGACGCGGCGACGTATACCTTCCAGCAGTCGGTACTCGCCAACTGGAGTGACTTTGCTCAGGTGGCTGTCACTACGGCTCCAATGTGGCAAGCGCAGCAGAGCACGATGACCGCCTTGCTGCAACAGACCGCCCTCACCGCCGACGCCTACTTCTTCCTTTTGCACCTGCTGATCGCCCTGCCGACTGGCGCCACGAGTGCCCAGCAACTGGCCCAGCGGATCGTCAGCGCCAGCGCGACGTCCCAGGAATATCCCAACGACACCTTCATCAACCAGCTCGTCTACCTGGCCATGCTGTATCTGGCCGACCCGCTGGGCGCGTATGGCTGGAATAACGCGCAGCTCCAGGCCGTGCTGCAAGCCCTGGAAGGCGCGATCCTTGCCAGCGATTCTGCCTCGGCCGCCATCAAGGGCAGCCTGGTGCAGCACGGGAAGGTGCTCTACTCCGACTCCGCGTATCCAATGCAGGACCCCTATAGCCCGAACATCGGTTTTACCCAGCGCAAGTCCGACACCCTCTTCGCGCTGGACAAGGCCCGGCAGACGCTGCACACCACCTGAGCATGGAGGCTTACCGATGGGCACGAGTGGACCCGATTCCACCTTGACGAGCGCCGACCTGACGGCGTTTGCCAATATCGTGGGGATGCAGGGCGACGTCGGGGCGACGACCCTGACGAAGGCGGGGCTGGCCGATTTTTCCCAGCGGCTCTACTGGTGCTCGTTCAACTACCAGACCATCAGCAACACGAGTCTTCAGAACTATCTAGATGTCTTTTACCAGGGGCTGAGTACGACCACAACAAACTGGGGCGCGCCCGTGCCCGCGTTGCTGGTCGCTTACATGTGGGGTAACTTCTGCCAGAACGGCGACTGGGGATCGTACTATGACGAGACCGGGAGCGGCATCACCTGGCAGAACCGCTGTGCCTACGGCAACTTCGCCTGCTCGACACCCAGCGCGCCCGCGAACTGGCAGAGCGCCATTCAGAGCGCGCTGACCACGGCCCCCTGCTCGGCTTACCCACCGTCCACAATGGTCTGGTTTCCCGCCAGTTCGGACGAAGCCTTCGAGAATCGCTATAACATCGTCAACTACGAGTACGGGCTGTTCGATCCGGCGAAGTGGACCGACGCGAATCTGGTGGCGCAGAACACCACCGCGCTGTGGTCCGCGCAATCAAGCGACCTGGCAACACTGACGCAGACCACGCCGCTTACCGGCCAGCAGTGCCTTTACCTGCTGCACCTGCTGACGGGCCTCTGCACGTCGCCCAGCGCCAAAGACCTGGCGCTCGTCAACACCATCGCCACCCTCAATACCAACTCGATCGAGAATCCCAACGATATTTTTATTGATCAGTTGACCTACTTCGCCCTGATGGCGTGGGTTGACCCGAAGGGCGCGTACCAGTGGACGCACGATCAGCTGGCGAGCACGCTGGCGATCCTGGCGGCGGCGACGCCAAATCAGGATCCCGGTTCGGTGGTGCTCAAAAAGACATTCGCCCAGCAGACGGCGGTGCTGAACTCCTCGTCGTCGTATCCGATGGTAGACCCCTACAACCCGTCTATCGGCTTCCCGCAACGCAAGACCGACACGCTGGCGGCGCTCAACAATGCCTGGCAGGGGCTGCACCAGTAAGCGGGCGACACAAGTGGCAGGAGTGAGCCATGCAGGGCATAACTGATAGTAGCGATTACATCCTGAGCGCGTCAGATATCGCGGCCTTTCCGACGCTCATTGCCGTAGAAAATGCCCTCGGACCCGGCCGGCCCCCCTTCACCGATGCCATCGTTGCCGGGTTCATCGGAGCGCTCGATGCCCTATCTGGTCAGTATCCGAATTTCGCGAATACGCAAGCGAAACGCTGGCTGGACCAGTTCTATACCGATCTCATCAATCTCAACACATCGTACGGCGCAAAATTTCCTGCGCTGTATCTCGGCTATAAATACGGCGCCTTCTGGGTTGGCACCACGAATAATCTCACCTCACCTGAAATGGACTGCTTTACAACGGTTCAGCAGACATATATTCGCTTCCGCACACCTGGCGGCGGATTTACCTCGCCATGGGATTGCAATTACCACTACGCTGCCTGGCCGCGACCAGGCACGCCTCCCGCCTGGCGCGACGCCGTTAACCAGCTCTTCGAGAGCTGGGGCGATACGCCACCGGCCAACGTGATCAACACGAGCGGCGGTATTCAGGATGTCGTTGCGGTGAAAGCGGCGCAGCGCGCGATGATCACCCTCGCGCGGTGGACCGATGCCAATCAAGTCCGGGTCAGCACCTCGGCGCTCTGGACGGTGCAAGCCACGGCCTTCGGCTCCCTGCTGGCACAGCCAGCGCTGGACCGCGATACCTTCCTCTTCTTGCTCCACCTCTGCGTCGCGCTGGGCACCGCCACTGCCGCCACTCAGCAGCGCGTCGCCAGGGTCGTCAGTTTCGGGACGGATTCCCCGGAGAATCCCAACGACACCTTCGCGGATCAGCTGGTCTACTTCATCCTGATGTATCTGGGTGATCCGCGCGGGAAGTTCGGCTGGGCGAACAGCCGGCTGCAATCCTTCGTACACGACCTTATGGCGGTCATACTCAATACGGATCCGGGATCGGCGGCGTTGCACACGGCACTCGACCAGCAGTTGAAAGTGCTGGTCTCGGACGCATCCTATCCGTTGCAGGACCCGTACAACCCGGGTACCGGCTTCAACGTGCGACAGACGGACACGCTCGCTGCCCTCAACCGCGCGTGGGCGCAGATGCATTCGGAGTCGTGAGTGCGTGAGCAGGTTTAGCAGGGCGCGCTGCCCACCTACTGGCGCGGTGCTCATCCCCAGCAACTCACGACTCGCGCTCTCACGTCACCGTCGCGGGATGGGAAAGGGATGATCGAACATGGCACAAACCACGCTGGACTGCACGTTGAGCGGGCCGCCGCCCTACAATTGCCAGGGCTGCAACCTGAGCGGGATGAACCTGGCGGGCAAAGACCTCACCCATGCGAACTTCCAGAGCGCCACGCTGACCGGGACGATCTTCAAGGACGTCGTCAGCATGGCCGGGGCGAACCTGACCGGCGCCACGATGGGGAACGGCACCGACTTCTCCGGCTGCGACCTGTCCACGGCGATTTTTGGCCCCAACCCGAACTTCGGTTCCAACGCCAGCAACCTCACCAAGCTCATCGGCGCCACCATCCCGTACGCGACGCTGGGGACGACCTGGCGCTACCTGGACCTGACGAAGACCAGCATCACCGGTCTGCCCCAGGACCTT
>DASUBC010000249.1:0-2099 GCA_035763465.1 Thermomicrobiales bacterium | reverse complement strand
GAAGACGCCCTGCGGCCCTTCGGCGATGATGTACGACGCGCCGGCCTGGCCCAGCACGCGCAGCGGCGGCAGATGGCCGGGAGGCGTCTCCGGCGTCGGCGCTGGTCCCAGGTTGCGGCCATTGGGCGCTGGGATCGGCGGCGTGTTGGCGAGCGCGGTGGCCGGCAGGCCGTCTCGTTCGGGCACCATTGCAATCGCCGGTCGGATGGGCGGTTCAGTGGCTGGCGTGTCGGTGTAGGCGCCGGTCCGCGGGTCAGGCCAGCGCAGGCGCGGCAGGCCGCCGGTGGCGAACTCCGCCTGCACGACCGGTTCGGCATACGCCACGGGCGAGAGGGCGAAGTCGGGGATCGCGCTGCGCCCGTGCTGGAGGACTGCCGCGCGCGTTGCCCGGCTGACGGCGCGGCAGACGGCGCGCTCGTCTACAAAACGAACCTCGCTCTTGGTCGGATGGACGTTGACGTCCACCAGTTCCGGATCGAGCGCGACATCAACCACCGCAATCGGGTGCCGCCCGATCATCAGCAGGCTGTGGTACGCCTCCTCCAAGGCAAAGCCGAGCGCGCGATTCTGCACCCAGCGCCCGTTGATAAAGAGCGTGAGGCCCTGCCGGTGCGCGCGGTTGAGCGCGGGCGCGCTGACGTAGCCGTCCACCCGCACGCCCGGCACTTCGGCGGCGTCGGGATCGAGCGGCAGCATCTGTGCCGCCACCTCCGCGCCATAGACGCCGACGATCGCGTTCAGCCGGTCGCCGCCGCCATCGGTTGCCACCATGCGCCGACCATCAATCAGGAGTTCGAAGCGCACGTCCGGCCGGGCGAGCGCGTACGCGCCGACGATTCGCCCGATGACGCCGTGCTCGGTCGTCGCCGCGCGCAGAAATTTAAGTCGCGCCGGCACGTTGGCGAAAAGGTCGCGTACGGTGACGACTGTGCCCATCGGGCAGGCGACCGGGCGCGGGATGCTATGTGCGCCGTCCCGCGCGCTGATCTCGTAACCGCTCGGCGCGTCCGGCGTGCGGCTGACGATCGTCACGCGCGCGACCGCCGCCAGCGAGCCGAGCGCCTCGCCGCGAAAGCCGAGCGTGGCGATGCAAGTCAGGTCGTCCGCCGTGCGGAGTTTACTCGTGGCGTGCTGCCGCAAGGCCAGCGGCAGCTCGTCGCGCGGGATGCCGCAGCCGTCGTCCGTGACTTTCAGCAACTCGCGCCCGCCCGCGCGCACCTCGATCCTGATCTGTCGTGCGCCCGCGTCGAGCGCGTTCTCAATCAATTCCTTGGCTGCGGACGCGGGACGCTCGACCACCTCGCCAGCGGCGATCTTCCCGACGAGATCAGGCGCAAGTACGGCGATCGGCATTGCCTGGCTACGGTCCTTTCGCGCCACACCCCGGCGCTCGTACGTACATCCTCACCTTCAAGTGTAGCACAGGGGCGAAGGAACGCGATTAACCGCCGAGCACGCAGATAGCACAGCGAGGAGGACGGCTTTCCCACAGAGACCACAGAGAGTACAGAGATTGAAATGAGAAGATCCTACATAGTCGTTTTTCTCCAGTCCCCTCTGTGCTCTCTGTGTTCTCTGTGGTTAATTCGTTCCCCGTATTCTGGCATAATGTGCGAAGTGTGGACGAGCGTATGGCTGGGAGGCAGTAATGGCTGAAGACCAGGAGGCAACACTGGCGCGGGTGCGGGCGAACGCGGCGCGGGCGGGCGTGACACTCAGTGAGGAGGACGTGGCGCGGATCGCGCGCGGGGCGTATTTTGGCAATGCCGATGCGTTCGCGCGGCTGGTGCTGCGCTATCCGTCCGATGTCATTCCCGACGACCTGAAATACTGGAGTCCAGCGGCTGGCGTGGAGGGAGACGGAGAATGAGCGGAGCGCAGACGCCGATTGACCCGTTCGCGCCGCTTCATGAGGTCGCAGGGGCGCTTGTCAGTGGCGCGGTCTCGCCGGTGGCGCTGACGGAGGCGATGCTGGCGCGGATCGCCGAGCACGATCCAGCGTTGAACGCCTTCCAGATTGTGCTCGCAGACCAGGCACGGCAGGCGGCGGACGCGGCGGCGCGCGACATTGCTGGCGGCCGGTATCGCGGGCCGCTGCA
>DASUBC010000248.1:0-7231 GCA_035763465.1 Thermomicrobiales bacterium | reverse complement strand
CACGCGCAATCCGCTCGGCACGCTCTTCGCCCGGCTGCGCGACGCAACGCCGCCCAGTGTGCCGGCAGACGCCGCGAATCAGACGATTGCGGCCGGCGACTTCCGCCTGCGGGCCTTTCCTTCTTTCGCCGATCTGCGGGCTGCGGAGGAACATCCGACGTAACCAGCGATTATCACCAGCGCCACGCCGTTCCGCCTTAATTCCGCGTTCCGCGTTCCGACTTCCGCGCTCAGATCAGCGGACGGTGAACTCACCGGCCCAGTACTCGGTCGCGACACCACCTGGATAGCGCAGGGGGATGCGCTCGACACCAGTCGCGGTATGGCGATACATGCCGATCAGAAGCCGATACTGGCCGGGGGGGGCGCCGGCTTGCAGCGGCACGTTCCAGGGCAGGCTGACATGCTCGCCGGGGAGCCAATCCTGCGTATAGTGCGACGGCCAGCCGGCAGGAGCGTCGTACTGTCCCCAGACCTTGCCGTCCGGGCCGATGAGCTGCGCGAACATGGTGTAGTTCTCGGTGAGCGTGCCCGCAGTATCCCAATCGAGCGTGAGTTTCAGCAAGTCGCCTGGCGCGATCTCGACTCGCTCGGCGGCGGCGCTGGCGAACGCGAGCGGCGGTCCATTGCCGGTGGCCGGAGCGGGCAACTGGTTTGTGACGTTGACATCTATAGTCCGGCTGAGCGTGATGTCGCCAGTCAGCGCCAGTTCGACCTGATAGTGACCTGGCTTACTCGGATAGAAGCGCAGTGGTTGCTCACCCGGCGCGGCGGGCGGCGCGTCCGTACCGCTGGCGGCTGGACACAGGCGAATGGTGCAGTAGAGGTCGCCTGGCGGCACGATTGCGGGCAAGTTGACCGGCAGCTCATCGCGGCGCACGACCTTCCCCTGATCGTCGCGCCAGGTCGTCGTCAGGGTGAGCGGGCGCTTGTGCGTCAGCAGGCCCAGGCGATCCTGCGGATTGTGGACGACGATCGCCGGTTCCCAAAAATGGCCGGGCGCGGCGATGGACGGCGCGAAGAGATCGAGATTCACCGCCGTGCCAGCGCCGCTCGGTGGTGGCGGCTTCAGCAGATAGATCGTCGCCTCGCCGAAGTCGCCCGCCTTCGCCACCTGCCCGGTCGCCTCCAGGTCAGCGGTAATAGTCGGCCAGTCTTCGCGCTTGTAACCCCAGCGATGGAGCAGCAAATAGCGGACGCCGAGGTCTTGCAGCACGCCGATGTTCTTGGCGTTGACATAGCTGACATCGTGTTTGACGTCACCGTTCGGCAAGACGAGATCGCCGGTGAAGTAATTGAGTTCATCGCCGTACGCGCGCGGCGCGAAACCCGAATAGCCCTGCACGAGCGGCTGCCAGTGGTAGGTGGACCAGAACATCGCCAGCGCGGTATTGTGCGACTGGCCGGGATCGTGCGTGGCGTCAACGGGGAACTCCATCACCGCGCCGCGCGGCTGGCTGGCCAGCCAGTGATACGGCGCGGCAACGTCCGGTTGGCGATCAACCTGATTGAGTTGAAACGGCGCCGAGTAGAGTTCGCCCAGAATCCCGAGCGCGAGAATCGCTGTGGCGCCAATGGCGACCGCGCGGACACGCGCCGGGTCAAGGCGCGGCGCGATGCGCTCCCAGGCCCAGGCGACGCCGAAGCCGGCCAGTGCAACGACGGCCAGATCAACCAGCACGCCGAAGCGGGCGGGCACGCGCATTGCCTTGAAGAACGGGAAATAGTCGAACAGCAGCCGGTAGGGGAGCGGGAATGTGCCACCCGCCTGAGGGCGCCAGGTCGGGCCAAGCGCAATGATGAAGGCCACGACAGCGATCACAATGGCGGCCACGGTCGCCGCTTTGCGGCGGCGCCAGCCGGCCAGCCCGATCACCGCGCCAACGAGCGCGAAGCCGCCGGGGAAGAGTGTGTCTTCGCTGCCATGCTGCGCTGTCATCCAGCCCCAGACACGATTCGGCGTCTGCACGCGCAGATAGGCGATCGGACCGGCTTCAAAGTTTTCGGCTTCCTTGATCGTGCGCTCAAAGCCGAGCTCGGCGTTCACCTGCATGTAGGGCAGCGCCAGCGGCAGGATGATGACAAGGGCCAGCGCCGCCGCCACCGCCAGCCGGCTGAAAAACCGCCAGGTACGCACGGCCGGATTCGCGATGAGCGCCACCAGGAATGTCAGGCCGACCGCGAAGATGAGCTGAAACGCGACGTAGAAGCTGGTGACGGCCTGCACGGCGAAGAGCAGGCCGAAGATGAGCGCGCGCCGCCAGGTCTGGCGCTCGATGAGGAGCACCAGCGCGAAGAGCACCCAGGGCGTCCAGGCGTGACCGAGCTGGTTCAAGTGGAAGATATGCGCGTAGCGATAGGGCAGGAAGGCATAGGCCAGGCCAGCCAGAAAACCTGCCGCACGATTGCCGCTGAGGTGACCGATCAGCAGATACATGCCCCCGGCTGCCAGGACGAAGGTGCCAAGCACCAGCAGATTGACCGCCAGGATCGGATTGCCGGTCAGCAGGTAGATTGGCGCGGAGAGCAGCGCGGCCGGAACATTGGAATCACTGTAGGCCAGCGTATGCTCGTAGGGGTAGAAGACATTCGCGTCGTAGAGATGCAGCGGGTTGGTGATCAGCGCGTGCTGGACCCAGCGCGCGATCCAGATTTGCAAGAGTGGGTCTTCACCACCAGGGGTATAGCCGGCGAGTTTGATCGCGAAGGGCCACGTCATGATGATCGTGGCGAACACATAGATCAGCGTGACGCCGACGCCCCAGCCCCAACGCCGCGCCCATGCCGGGCGCGGCTCGTCCGGCGACATGGGCGCATTAGCGGGGGATTGCGCGGGTGTTCGTGTTGTGAGGCGCACGCTGTCCTATGCCTGATTCACCAGCGTTCATCAGTACACTACCAGATAGACATGAGCAAGCAGGCAGCGGGGCGGAGAAAGACGACTGCTCGACCCGGCTGGCGGGCGGGGTGAGCGTACCATTCGTGTTCCGGCAGCGTCAAGGCAGTGGGCGGCCCTCACCCCGCCGCCTGCGGGCGGCACCCCTCTCCCGTATCACGGGAGAGGGGCAGGTAGGACGAGGCGGTGGCAAACGATACACCTGGGAGATCGCCAGCGCGGTTGGCCGCTGCTCCCCCTCGCTCGCGCACGGGAGAGAGGGTTGGGGGTGAGGGCAAACCGGGCCGGTGCTACAATCGGTGCCAGAGAAGCGAAGCAGACTATCAGAGGAGGAGAAGCATGACGAGCGACAATGGCGCGCTGCTGGATGCCGAGCGGCAACTCATCGGCGATATCTGGACCAGCGATGAGCCGTACCAGAATCTCGTCTACCTGTGTGACGAGATCGGCAATCGCTGGGCGGGCAGCGCGAGCGAGCACCGGGCGGGCGAGTTCTTGCAGAGCAAGCTGGCGGCCTACGGGCTGGCGAATGTCCACCTGGAGCCGGTGCAGTTCGGCGCGTGGGAGCGCGGCCCGGCGACGCTCGAACTGACCGCGCCGGCCAAACGCACGTTCTCCTGTGTCGCGCTGCCATATTGCCCGGCCGGCGAGGTCGAGGCCGAATTGATTGACGTGGGCGAGGGCGAAGAGGAGGATTTTGCGCGGTTGGGCGACGCGGTGCGCGGCAAAATCGCGATCAGCGCGGCCGAGACTAACCCAGTAGGCCGGCCAAACGGCAAACTGAGCCACCGCACCGACAAACTGCGCCGCGCGGTTGACGCGGGCGCGGTCGCGTTCGTCTTCGTCAACCAGAATCCGGGGCTGCTGCACATCACCGGCGGCATCGGCGCGCCAGGCGGCAAACCGGCGGCGATCATCGGCATCGGGGTGTCGTGGGAGACAGGATCGGCTATTCTCCGGCTGGCGAAACGCGCCAATGAGCCGGCGCGGCTGCGGATCACGACCAGCGGCCGGTTCTTCGACAACACGTCCTATAACGTGGTCGGCGAAATCCCCGGCGCGACCTGGCCGGACGAGCTGGTGCTGGTCGGCGCACATTACGATGGCCACGACATCTCGCAGGGCGCGCTCGATGACGGCGCGGGCACGGTGGTCTGCCTGGAAGCGATGCGCGTGCTGGCGGCGCTGCCGCGCGAGCAGATTGGCCGCACCATCCGCTGTGTGCTCTTCTGCGGCGAAGAGGTCGGCCTGTTCGGCTCGTGGGGCTACACCGCCGCGCACGAGGACGACGCGGCGCGCACCCGCTTCATGCTCAATCTCGACACGGCGGGGCGGGGTAAGGGCGGCTCCGAAACGCTGGTGCTGACCGGCGCGCCCGATCTGGTGTCCTACTTCACCGCGCATGCCATCGCCGCGAAGTACGCCTACCCGGTGCGGCATAACTTCAACTCGCACTCCGATCACTTCCCCTACGCCTTGCGCGGCGTCCCCACGGCTACTCTGAGCAGCCCGGACGATACCTCGGCGCTGGTCGGGCGCGGCTGGGGCCATACCGAAGCCGACACGGTAGACAAGGCGTCGCTGCGCGGCCTCCAGATGGCCGCGATGCTGACAGCGCGCGTGCTGTTGCAGATCGCCGGCGACCCCGCGTTCCCTGGCCGGCGGCGAAACCGGGAAGAAGTGCTCGGTCTGGTGCGCGAGGCGGGCCTGGAAGAGCCACTGCGCCGTTCTGGCCGGCTGGCGCTGGCAGGCGGCAAGTAAAGCGGGTTGCAAGTTGCAAGTTGACAGGCTACAAGTTGCTCTGGCGCACGCTTCTGGCTTCCAGCTGACCAGCGTAGAACCTGCAACCTGCAACCTGCAACATATCTCGTCATCAGGCGCGGGAGCACGGTCTATGCAGAACCACGACAAGCCCGCCGTTGAATCACTCGCGCGGAGAGCCGAACACGAGGTGTTGCACGTCGTCCAGGGCGTGCCACGCTGGCCGGGGACGATTGCGCTCCTCGCCATCGGCCTCATTTACCTGTTTTTGCCGGAGGAATATACGTTCGGGCCGCGCTGGCTCGTCCTGGTGGTCATCGTCGTCTTCCTGGTGCCAATCGTCTTTTCGCGGTGGCGCGGCAACCACCTGATGGCCCACGCCACCACGCGCGTGCTGCTCGTGCTGATGACGCTCGCGGTCGCCTTCAGCGCGGTGTCGCTCCTGGTGCAGATTTCCGCCGGCAAGATCAAGCCCTTGCTGCTCTTGAGTTACGCCAGTTTGATCTGGATCGCCAATATCGTAACGTTCGCGATCTGGTACTGGTCGGTGGATGGTGGAGGGCCAGCGCATCGCCATCCCGGCCGGCACGCCAGCACTGATTTCTCCTTCCCCCAGCAGCAGCAGGACGACGATGGCATTGTGGAGGGTTGGTCGCCCGGGTTCATTGACTATCTCTTCCTGGCGTTCAACACCAGCACCGCGTTCAGCCCGACCGATACGCTGGTGCTCTCGCGCCGGGCCAAAGTGCTGATGATGAGCCAGGCGCTGATTTCGCTGGTCGTTGTCGCGGTGCTGCTGGCGCGGGCGATCAATACGATCGGTTCGTAGCCACAACCGACTGCCCGGCAAACCGTAGTAACACAATGTTTCGTCGTTGGCGACAGCCTGCGGCGTCCGGCTGCTGATACTGCTCTTGGGTGTTAATACCCGCTTGACAATCATCGAGCTGCCATGATAATGGAGTTGACCAACCTTCATAGGGTGAGATCGTTGGCCTTTGGTCACGATGGCGTGATTACCCGCTCTAAAAGCGCGAGGGACGGTGTAGTCATTGCCGTATGGCTTCACGATCTGCTATGGGTAGGAGCATGCTATGACCGCGACGCAGACACGCTGGCAAATTGAGGGCGATTACTTCGAGAATTGCAACTGCGACGTCGTTTGTCCCTGCCTCTTCTCCCCCGGTCCCCCAATGACCGCGCGGCCCACCGCCGGACCATGCGAGGTACCACTGGCCTTTCATATTGACCGGGGCAACTACGGCGACACGGCTCTCGATGGATTGAATGCCGTCGTGGCGCTTCGGACTCCCGGCGTGATGGGCGAGGGCCATGCCTCCGTCGCGCTCTACCTCGACGAGCGCGCGGACGAGCAGCAGCGCGCGGGTTTGCAGGCGATCTTCTCCGGGGCGGCCGGCGGTCCTGTCGGCGCGCTCGCGCCACTGATCGAGACGGTGCTGGGGGTGAAGTCCGTGCCAATCACCTATACCAAAGACGGCCTGCGTCGCGCGGTGGAGATACCGGGCATTATGCGGGCGGGCGTCCACGCCGCGCCGAGCATGAATCCTGACGGCGCGATCCTGGTCAGCAACGCGCATCCGTTCGCGATGGATTCCCTGGCGATGGCTGTCGGTGACGAAGGGAATTCCTTCGCCGACTACGGTATGCACTGGGACAACTCCGGCAAGAACGGCCACTACGCCCCGATTCGGTGGTCCGGCAATTAGTCTGGTCCGGTGCGGACGCTGCGCGATAGTTGCACGGCAAGCGCGGTCGCGGAGTCCGCGCCCTGCTTACCGCGAACGAACGTCCACGCACGCGGAGGGGAGAACATGGCGGCGGCGAAGAGCTATCCGGCTCCGCGTGGGCGCAACCTGCTCCTCGGCATCCTTCTGCTGCTCGCGGCAGCCGCCTGGGTCGTGCTGATCTGGCAGGCGCGGATAGCCGGTGGCGCCGCGATGGGCCAGAACGCGCTGACAATGGGCCTGAGCGCCCCGCTCTTCCTCCTCATCTGGATCGTGATGATGGTCGCGATGATGTTTCCGGCTGCGGCGCCTATGATCCTGATGTTCGCTACCATCGCCGCCGGCAAACGCCAGCGTGGTCAGCCCTTTGCGCCGACCTGGATCTTTGTCAGCGCCTATCTCCTCGTCTGGACGCTGGTCGGGGGACTGGCGTATCTGCTGGCCCTGGCAGCGGGGCGACTGGCGGCCATGTCGCCGTGGCTGCTGGCACATTCCGCCCAGATCGGCGGCGGCGTGCTTATCCTCGCGGGGGTATATCAACTTTCACCGCTCAAACAGATGTGCCTGGCGAAGTGCCGCACCCCACTACAGTTCGTCCTCAGTTCCTGGCGAGACGGCAATGGCGGCGCGTTTCGCATGGGCCTTGTCCACGGCCTGTACTGCCTCGGCTGCTGCTGGCTCCTGTTTGTAATCCTCTTTCCACTTGGCGTGATGAACGTCGCGGCCATGGCAGTGCTTACAGCCCTGATCTTCGCCGAGAAGTCATTGCCAGCTGGGCGACGTATCAGCCAGGTTGCCGCAGTCATCCTCATCGGTTATGGCGGCGTGG
>DASUBC010000247.1:0-3427 GCA_035763465.1 Thermomicrobiales bacterium | reverse complement strand
AGCGGCGCGCAAGGTCTGCGGCGAGGCGATCCAGGTGCATGGCGGCATCGGCTTCACCTGGGAATACGACCTGCATCTCTACTGGAAGCGCGCCAAGCATCTCGAACCGCTCTACGGCAACACGGACTACCACCGCGCGCGGGTGCTGGACGAAGTGCTGGCTGGTCGGGTGAGTGCATAGGGACGGCCCCCCCGGCCCCCCATTCTGGGGGGAGTCGCTTGGTTCGGCGCAACGGCTTTCAGACGACCACAGCGTTTACCCAACGTGCTCCCCCCAGAATGGGGGGCCGGGGCCACACGGAGGCAGCACAATGAGTGAAACACAGACGGACAGCCAGCGCGTCGTGACAACTGTCGCGGAGTTGCGCGAGCTGATCGGCCAGGAGGTTGGCGTCAGCGATTGGCTGGAGATTACGCAGGAGCGGGTCAACGTCTTCGCCGACGCGACCGACGACCACCAATACATCCACGTTGACCCCGAGCGCGCCAGCAAAACTTTCTTCGGCGGTGCCGTCGCGCATGGCTACCTGACGCTTTCGCTGCTGCCGTTCCTCAGCCAGAGCCGCCAAGGCGTCAAAGTGCAACTCGGTGGCAAGATGGGCGTCAACTACGGTCTGAACAAGGTGCGCTTCCCCGCGCCGGTGCGGGTCGGCAAGCGCATTCGCCTGCGCTCGACTCTGCTCGCGGTAGAGGAGATCGGCGACCGCGCGGTGCAGACGATCTACAACCAGGTCATCGAAGTCGAGGGCGAAGAACGCCCTGCGTGCGTGGCCGAGACGATATCGCGGGTGTATTTCTAGGCGGTGATGGCGGGCGGTTGAAACCGCGCCTGAATGGCCTCACGGCCACGAAGTCCGCCTGCGCGGACTGGGTTTCAGACGGCGGTATGAGGAGCAAGATCGTGCGGCGAACGCAGATAGGTGTCTTTATCCACCTGGTCTGGGGAAGCTGGGACCGGTTGCCACTACTCTCGCCAGAGATTGAGCAGGTAGTGTATCGAGCAATCAGCGCGAAGTGCGCTGAACTCGGTGTGCAAGTCGTGACTATCGGCGGCATCGAGGACCATGTTCACCTGTTGATCCGATTCCCAGCCACCTTGAGCATTGCGGATTTGGTCAAGGAGATAAAGGGGGCGTCGTCTCATCTGGTAACACATGGTTCCTCACTCGCGCCCGGCCGGGTCTTTAAGTGGCAAGGCGCTTATGCTGCGTTTTCGGTCAGCCCACGCCAGGTCTTGCAAGTACGCGACTACATTGCCCGACAGAAAGAGCATCATCTGGCCGGGTCACTTATCAGCGAATGGGAGTTAGCGCCCGAAAACGACTCTCGATCTCTCACCGCAGCAGATGGCTGAACTGTCGTCCTATCCCAGTCCGCGCAGGCGGACTTCGTGGCCGTGAGGCCATTCAGGCGCGGTTTCAACCGCCAGCGGAGCAATCATGATGCAACAGCCAGCCACAGCAATACTCGCCGCGACGTCACCAGCGCCAAGCTCTGATGCCGACTCCGCCGCCTTCCACCGCGCGATGCGGGCGCTGCTACATCCGCGCCGCATCGCGATCGTCGGCGCGTCGCCGAAGGCGGGCTTCGCCAACACGATACAGAAGAATATCGTGCGCTGCGGCTACCAGGGCGAGATTCTGCCGGTCAACCCGCGTCATCAGGAAGTGCTCGGCGCGCGGGCGTATCCTTCCCTGGAGGCGCTGCCGGACGGGGCTGATCTCGCCATCGTTGTCGTGCCAAGCCAGCTGGTGCTGGAGACGCTCGCCGCCTGCGAGCGCGCGGGTGTCGGCGCGGTGAACATCATCACCAGCGGTTTCGGGGAGAAGACGGACGATGCGGCGGGCGTGGCGCGGCAGCGCGAGATCGGCGCGTTCGCGCGACGCACCGGCATTCGCGTCGTCGGGCCGAACTGCCTGGGCAACATCAGCGTTCCGGCGCGCATGACGGCGTCATCCGGGCCATACCCGGTGCTGCAACCCGGCCCGATCAGTATCGCGCTCCAGAGCGGCCTGCTGGCCTACAGCCTGCTGCTGCCCGCCCACGATCGGGGCATCGGCTTCACCTATGTCGTCACCTGTGGCAACGAAGCCGACCTGGAGGTAGCGGACTTCATCCGTTACTACGCGGAGGACGACGAGACGCGCGTGATCGGCTGCTTTGTCGAGCAATTCCGCGACTCCGACAAACTGCTGGCCGCCGTCGAACTCGCCGCCGACCGCCGCAAGCCGGTCGTGGTATTGAAGATCGGGCGGTCGGAGGGTGGGCGGCGCGCGGCGCTGGCGCACACCGGCTCGCTGGTCGGCGCAGACAGCATCGCCGACGCAGTGCTGCGCCAGCACGGGGTCACGCGCGTCTACAATCTTGCCGAGATGATCGAGACGCTGGCTATCTTTCACACGCGCAAACTGCCGCAGGGGCCAGGTGTGGCCTCGGCCTTCGTCTCGGGCGGCGCGTCGGGACTGGTCGCCGACCTCGGCGCGGACGTCGGCCTAATCTTTCCAACGCTCGCGCCGGCGACCGCCGCGCGGCTGGAGCAGGTGATTCCCGCGTACGGTACGGTTGGCAACCCGCTCGACTACACCGGCCAGGCGGCACAGCAGCCAGAAATCCTCGAAGGGTCGCTCGCCGCACTGGCGGAAGACCCGAATATCCACACGATCGTCTACGGTCGCGCCTATCCCGCTAATCTCGATCTGGCCGAACCAACGGGACAAATCCTGAAAGTCATGCCGGAACGGTATCCCGACAAGGTTTTCGTGATTCTCTCACTCGTGCCGGGGGAACTGCGGTACCGCTCGCGGGCCGACCAGGATCCAGTAGAGCCGGTCGCCGCACTCGATGGCATCCCCTTCCTCAGTGGCGCGGAGAACGGTCTGCGCGCCATCGCCGCGCTGGTTCGCTACGCCGAGTACCAGCGCGCCCGCGCCACACCCGCGAATGTCGCTGAGGACGATACGGCGGCAGAGCGGGCGACGCAGGCCCGCGCGCTGGTGCGCGCCGCTGGCGGCCGGGCACTGGTCGAGCGCGAGGCGAAGGCGGTGCTGGCGCTCTACGGCCTGCCGGTCACGCGCGAGGCGCTGGCGACAACGGTGGACGAAGCGGTCGCAGCGGCGCGCGACATCGGCTACCCGGTTGTCCTGAAGGTCGAATCGCCCGACCTGCCGCACAAAACCGAAGCGGGCGGCGTGCTGCTGGGGCTGGCGAACGACAATCAGGTCCGCGCGGGCTTCGCCCAGATTCTCGCCAGCACACGGGCCTTCAACCCACGCGCGGCGGTACACGGTGTGCTGGTGCAGGAAATGGTCGCGGGCGGACGCGAGCTCATCCTGGGTATGACGCGCGACCCGAGTTTCGGGCCGGCGATCGCGGTCGGGCTGGGCGGCATCTTCGTCGAGACGCTGCGCGACGTGGCCCTCGGCGTGCC
>DASUBC010000246.1:0-4043 GCA_035763465.1 Thermomicrobiales bacterium | reverse complement strand
AGATTCGCGCTCCTCGATCGTTGACGGCCTCTCGACGATGGTCATCGGCGGCGATCTGGTGAAAGTCATCTCCTGGTACGACAACGAGTGGGGCTACTCCTGCCGTGTCGCCGACCTCGTCGCCTTCATGGCCGAGCGCGGATTCAACGAGTAGGCGTGAGCGCGTGAGTTCTGAGTCGTGAGAACGCGCCGCGACGGGCTTGCGGCTCGCAATAGTAGCAAGAGGGCGGGACGGGGCATGACCCGCCCGCCCTCACGTTCTCACGGCTTACGACTCACACGATTTAGAGGACAGTTACCGTGGCAGCGAACGCGCCGGTACGGCTAGTTGCGGGGCAGGAGTTGACCATTCGCGGGAGCGCGCCGAATGGCGCTCCGCGCTGGGCATTGACCGGCGAGACAATGGCTGACAATGGCGACGCAATAACTCTGTGCGTGCGCGAGGGCACGCTGGTTGATGGACCAGAACCCTGGACGCTGCCCGCCGCTGGCGTGCTGCATCTCTGGCGCAGCCGACCTTATAGTATTCTCGTCACGACGCGCGCCCGGCGCTTTCCTTACTGGTATTGCGCCGTCCATACCCCAGCACACCCCACAGACGGCGCAATTCAGGTGACGGACCTCGGACTCGACGTGCAGTTCTTCGCCGATGGGCGCTACAGCGTCGGTGGCGAGGCGCCGGACCCGGCCACGCAGCCGGAACTGGCCCGGCAGGCACACGCGGCGGTGGACGAACTCGTCGGGCTGATGAAACGCAAAGCACCGCCATTCGCGTAGAATCCCTCATCCCCGCCGCCTGCGGGCGGCACCCCCCTCTCCCGTCGCATGGGAGAGGGGATTGGGGGGTGAGGGTAGAACCTGTGACACCTAATTTCCGGAGGCACCATGGACAAGCAGACAATTCACGATATTGACTGGCACGGCAAGCGCGCGATCGTGCGCGTTGACTTCAACGTGCCGCTCGACGGCGACCAGATTACCGACGATACGCGCATCCGTGCGGCGCTGCCGACGATCCAGGCGGTGCGCGATGGCGGCGCGGCGGTGGTGTTGATGTCGCACCTGGGGCGGCCGAAGGGCCAGGTCAACCCGAAATACAGCCTGGCGCCCGCCGCCAGGCGCCTGAGCGAACTGCTCGGCACGCCAGTGCCACTGCAACCCGACTGTGTCGGGCCGCAAGTCGAGGCGGCGGTGCGAGCGTTGAAACCTGGGGACGTCATGCTGCTGGAAAATCTGCGCTTCCACCCGGAAGAAGAGGCGAACGACCCTGGCTTCGCCCGCCAGCTCGCCGCGCTGGGTGACGTCTATGTTGACGATGCATTCGGCTCGGCCCACCGCGCGCACGCCTCAACCGAAGGCATCACGCACGATCTACCTGCCGTCGCCGGCCTGTTGATGGAACGCGAACTGGCCGCGTTGAGCCGCGCGCTCGATAACCCTGCGCATCCCTTCGTCACGATACTCGGCGGCGCGAAAGTCTCCGACAAGATCGGCGTCATCCAGAATCTGCTCGGCAAGGTGGACGCGCTGCTGATCGGTGGCGGCATGGCGAACACCTTCCTGGCCGCGCAGGGCCACCCGATCGGCAAATCGCTCAACGAGCCGGACAAAGCCGACCTCGCCCGCGAACTCCTTGACCAGGCGAAAGAGCGCAACGTCACCCTGGCCCTCCCGGCCGATGTGGTCGTCGCGCCGGAGATGAAGGCCGACGCCCCCCGCCACACGGTCGGCATTGACGACGTGCTGGACGACCAGGCGATCTTCGACATCGGCCCACGCACCATCGCGGCGTACAAAGACCTGCTCGACGGCGCGCAGACCATCGTCTGGAACGGCCCGATGGGCGTCTTCGAGGTCGCGCCGTTCGCCGCCGGCACCCGCGCGATCGCGGAAGCGGTCGCCGCCAGCGACGCCTTCTCAATCGTCGGCGGCGGCGATTCGGTCGCCGCGATCGAAGAGGCCGGCCTGGCCGACCGCATCTCGCACGTCTCCACCGGCGGCGGCGCGTCCCTCGAATTCCTCGAAGGCCGCGAACTGCCCGGTGTTGCGGCACTAGATGATAGATGATAGATGGTAGATGATAGTGGCTACGATCTTGTGACTGCCGCTACCCTCATATCAGGGCAGCGCCACCACTATCATCTGACATCTACCATCTATCACCTGCGAACGGAGTGAGCACATGCGTACGCCGATCATCGCCGGCAACTGGAAGATGAACACGACCTACGACGAGGCGATGGACCTGGTTGAGGAGCTGGTGGACGGACTGGAGAGCCGCGAGGAGAACGAGGCGCTGGACATCGTCCTCTGCCCACCTTTCCTCTGGCTCTTTCCGGCGGCGGAATACCTGGAGGACACGGGGATACTGCTCGGCGCGCAAGACTGCCACTGGCTCGATCGCGGCGCGTTCACCGGCGAAGTGTCGGCGGCGATGCTGGCCGACCAGTGCAGCTACGTCATCGTCGGGCACTCGGAGCGCCGGGCGCTGTTCGGCGAGACCGACGAGATCGTCGCGAAGAAGACCGCCGCCATCCTGCGCCACGGCCTGCGGCCGATCGTCTGCGTCGGCGAAGGACTGGACGAGCGCGACGCCGGGCAGACCGACGCGGTCATCACGCGCCAGATTGGCGCCGCATTCACCGACGTGACGGCGGAGCAGCTGGAAGATTGCGTCGTCGCTTATGAGCCGATCTGGGCGATTGGCAGCGGGCGCGCGTCCGACGGCGCGGGGGCCAACCGCGTCGCCGCGCTCATCCGCGCCACGCTCGCCAAACGGTATGGAGATGAGCCGGTCGCGCGCGTGCGCGTGCAGTACGGCGGCAGTGTCACCGACGCCAACATCGCCGAGTTCATCAGCCAACCCGACATTGACGGCGCGCTCGTCGGCGGCGCCAGCCTGAAAGCCGAGACCTTCATCCGTATTTGTCTGATCGCGGCGGAGCAAGATGGCGAGTAATGGTCGAAAGTCGAAGGTCAAAGGTCGAAGGTCTCTCCGGTCAACGCTACGGTTCGTCTGTAAACGCTGATCGGAAGAACACCGCCGCCGCCTCACGAGCAACCTTCGACCTTTGACCTTTGACCTTCGACCCGAAGCGAGGCATGATGCTCACCCCCACCGAATATCTCGACGCATTGCTGGCGCTGCCGGGGCTGGGCAACACGCGGTTTTCGCGCGATGGGCGCTGGGTTGCCTGGACGTGGTCGGGCGCCGCGCCGGTCGCCGATGTCTACGCCGCGCCAACGGATGGGTCGGCGGCGTCGGTGCGGCTGACGGCAGGCACAGAGAACACGCGGCTGGTGGACTGGACGCCGGATAGCCGCGCGGTACTGGTGCGGCAGGATCACGGCGGCGATGAGCGGATGCGCCTGTTCCGCGTAGACCTCGACCAGCCGCTGGCGCTGACGCCGCTGACGGAAGACCGGCCGAACTACTTCCTGCGCGGCGGCGCGCTGCACCCGAATGGCCGCTGGCTCTGCTACGGCGCGAATGTTGACGTGGCGAGTGGCCGCGAGATCGAGCCGACCTGGGTCTACCGCCACGATCTGGCAACAGGTGAACGGCGCGTGCTGGCCCGGCCAGAGCAGGCATGCGGAGCCGCGCCCGAGCTCAGCCCCGACGGCGCCTGGATTCTCTACCACCGAGCCGATCTGCACCCGGCCGGCCGGCAGGTCTGGCTGGTGGATAGCGAAGGGCGCGAGGATCGCGAACTGCTCAATTTCGGTGCGGACGTGAAAACCTATGGCTCCTGGCTGCCCGACGGCCGCCGCGTCCTGGTGCAAAGTGAGACAAAGACGCATACGCGGCTCGGCGTGTACGACGTCGCTGACGGCGCGCTTCGCTGGCTGATTGACGACCCCGCGCGCAACATCGAGGACGCCTATGCGCCTGAGAATGGCAGCGGGCAAATCGTCGTGGCCGAAGTCCGTGCAGCACGGATTGCGGCTTCATTGCTTGATCCCAGTACCGGCGCGGAGACGCCCTTTCTCACAGTCTCCGGTAATCTCGTGCCGCGCGCCCCGGTGGGCGGAGCCTGGATTTG
>DASUBC010000245.1:0-2609 GCA_035763465.1 Thermomicrobiales bacterium | reverse complement strand
GTCACCTGCTGGAGGGCCAATTGCACGCCAGGCAGCGCGCTCGGGGCCAGGCTGAGATGTTCGAGGCCCAGGCCCACCAGCACGACCGCCGCAATGGGATCGGCGGCCAGCTCGCCGCAGAGACTGATTTCTAGACCCTGCCGCTGGGCGGTCTCAACGGCCAGTCGGATGAGGCGAAAGACAGCCGGATCGTCGTGGCGATAGCGCGCCGCCAGGTCGCCGTTACCGCGATCGGCGGCGAGCGTGTACTGCGCGAGGTCGTTACTGCCAATCGAGCAGAACGCGAGCCGAGTCCTGGCCACGAGCAGATCGAGCGTGACAGCCGTAGCCGGCGTTTCGACCATGATGCCGAGCGGCGCATCCGCGCGGTGTGGCACACCGCCGCGCGCCAGCGTACCGGCGACCGCCGTCAAGCGCGTATGCGCCCAGGCCACGTCTTCCGGCGTCGCGACCAGCGGCAGCATGATCCGCAGGTCGCCGTGCGCCGCCGCGCGGAGCAGCGCCCGCGCCTGGGTGTCGAAGAGGTCGGGGTAGCGCCGGGCTACGCGGATGCCGCGCACCCCGAGAAAGGGATTCGGCTCGGGCGGCAGCGGGAGGTAGGGTAGTGGCTTGTCGCCGCCGATGTCGAGCGTGCGCGCGATCAGCGGCCGACCGGCCAGCGCGTCCAGCGCGGCGACGTAGGCGGTGTACTGCTCTTCCTCTGATGGTGGTCTCTCGCGGTCGAGGAAGAGGAACTCGGTGCGGAACAGTCCCACGCCTTCCGCGCCAGCGGCGACCGCCGCGCGAACTTCGTCCGGGTGGCCGATATTGGCCCAGAGGTGAACCCGGTGTCCATCGGCGGTCGCCGCCGGCACGCCGGTGAGGATGTGCTGTCGCCCGGTAGCAGCACGCGCAGCCGAGCGCCAGGCAGCGAACGCCGCTTCGTCTTCCGGTGTGGGCGCGACAAGCAACGTGCCGGCGCTGGCGTCGAGCAGCGCTGGCTCTCCTTCCGGTAGGTCGAGCAGCGCATCCCCCAGGCCGACCACACACGGACAACCGAGTGCACGAGCAAGAATTGCCACATGGCCGGTCGCCGTGCCGCTCGCGGTCGCGAGGCCGGCCGCGCCGCCGCCGTGCAGGGCGCTGACCTGTGCGGGCGTGAACTCGCGCGCGGCGACGATCGCGCCGGGCGCGCTGGCTGGCGGCGCCACCACACCGCGCAGAGCCGCGTCGAGTTGCGCGCCGACCGCGCGGATGTCGGCGGCGCGTTCGCGCAGGTAGGGATCGTCGAGCATGGCGAGGGTCGCGGCGACCGCGTCGCTCGCCGCGCGCACGGCGGCGAGCAGGGGTAGCCCGGCATCGAGCCGGACGCGCACTTCACCCAGCAGCGTGGTATCCGCCGCCAGCAGCGCCTGGGCGTCGAAGATGCCTGCCTCGTCGGTCTTGCCAGCCGCACGCAGCTGACCAGCCAGCGCCGCGAACTCCGCCGCGACCACTTGCTGCGCCACCGCGAACCGCGCCGCCGCAACCGCCGGGTCCGTAGGCAGGTCAGTCGTCTGGCCGGTTGCGGCGCGCAGGAAGACCAGGGGACCAGCCGCGAAGCCGGGCGCGCCCGCACTGCCCCGCAAGAGCCGGCGGCCAGGGACGCTCACTGCTCCTCCGCGAAATTGCGCGCGACGAGCGCCGTCAACGCGGTGACGGCGGCGGCGGCGTCTGGCCCAGAGGCGCGGACGGCGACGCGGTGCCCCTGCGACACCGCCGCTTGCATCACCCCGACGATACTCTTGGCATCAACCGCACGCGCGCCATCGCGGCTCAGGTTGCGGAGGCTGATGGCGCTCTGGAAGCCATTGGCGGTGCGGACAAAGAGCGCGGCGGGGCGCAGGTGCAGGCCGGCGGGATGGTCAATCGCCAGGGTCGTTTCACACACCTCGTCGATACTCATCGTTCACCTCGCCAGGCGTGAGAGCCTGAGTCGTGAGTTGCTTGAGTGAGCACTGCGCCAGCAGCCCAGCACCGTGCTGAACCTATCCTTCTCACGACTCACGCACTCACGCTCTCACGCCTGCACCTTCGGGAGATCGCGCGCGCCCTCCGCCGCCGCGATCACGCGCGCCAGGTCGGCTCCCACCGACGCTTCGACCGCGGCCAGCAGCGCGCCTTCGACCAGCGGCGCGTTGGCGATACGGTACGGCGTGGGAAAATCCTCCAGCGCCAGCTCCGCGCTCATGATCGCGCTGCCGAGGTCGGCCAGCACAATGATCCCACCAGCACAGCGCGGAGCGATGGTCTCCGCCGCCGCACGAATCAGGTCCGCGGAGGTGCCCAGGCTGCCGTCGGGCAGGCCGCCGGCCCAGGCCAGCGGCACACTCCCTGCTGTGACCTGCCCGGCGAGGTCATGCACTCCTTCGGCAATCTTTGGGCTATGCGAAACGATCAACAGGCCAACCATCATAGCAGTTCCAGTCGGGCAGTCGGGCAGTCGGGCAGTGGGTTCTCGGCAGCGCCGCGCCTGGCTGCTGGCGCGGTGCTAATCCAGCGCACTGCTCGACTGCCCGCCTGCCCGACTGCCCGACTCCGCTATCCCCGCGCGGTAGGCGTCGCGCAGCAGTTCAATCGGATGCTTTGTC
>DASUBC010000244.1:0-3191 GCA_035763465.1 Thermomicrobiales bacterium | reverse complement strand
GGCGACATACTGAAAGCCGGTCAGCGCCAGCACCGCGCCCCAGCTCGCCATCGCACGCGCGTAGTGGTGGCCGCACTCCGCTTCGTCAAAGGGATTGCGTTTCTCGCCATCATAACGGTCGCGAATCGCCTGGATCACGCGCAGGCCCTCGTCCACACGTCCTTCATAGAGCAGGTGGACCGCGACGGTGTACTCGAAGCCGGTCATCGCCTCGCCAAAGTACGGGAAGGGACGGGTTGGCCGCCGGCCACGCGGGTAGGTCGCCATCAGCAGCGCCGACTCCGCGCCGAGCGCATAACTCCGCATCGGGTTGAAGTGGCCTTGCAGGGTGCGCTTGAAGTTGTAGCGCAGCAGGCTCGTCAGCGTCGCGGCGATGTGGTCGTGGTCGAGCAGATCGCCCAGGTCGCAGACGCAGGCCATGTGCTGCCCAACCAGCTGGTCCACCAGACACCCCGCGCCGAGTTGCAGATCGGGGTCGCTCGGGTCACGCGCGCCCATCGTCTCGTGCCGCAGGCCGGGGCGAATCTGGGCGGGGTCGAGGGGACGGATGTCATGTTCGTAGTACTCGCCGTTGAAGAGGTGCGCGTCGAGCCAGGCGCTACCCTGCTCAAACAGGCGGCGGCACTCGGCGGCGAACGCGTCCTCGCCGAGGTAGCGGGCCAGTTCTTCCATCGCGCGCAAGGCGCCGAGATACCAGGCGCCCATTTGCGGATTCGGGCCGTAATACTCGACGTCCATCGTGTTGTGCTGGCAGCCCTCCATCACGCCATCGCGGTCGGCGTCCCAGCCACCAGGCAGCCAGCAGAACTCCAGCGCCTTACGCGCGTGCGGCCAGAGGCGGCGTAACCAGGCGTCGTCGCCGGAAAGTCGCCACTCACGATACAGCTTCATCAGGCAGCCAAGTTGCCCATCAGCGGCGGCCAGACTCCAATCCTGTGCGCGGTCGAGCGGCAATTCGACACGAAAACTCATGTGACCGTCGTCGCGCGTCGCGTGCAAAAATTCGACCTCGCGCATCGCGCGGGCCAGGTCGCCGAACAGGTACGGCGTCGCCTGCTCGTAGTTCCAGACATGCGTGCAGGAACCATGGCAGCAGCCGCTGCGGTCGTCGCAGCCCTCCCAGCCATAGAGATTGCCGTCCGGCGTGCGGAAACAGGTTTGCGTCCGCAGCGTGCTCAGGTTGAAGAGCGCCGCTTCCTTCACCACGTTCGGCAGGTCGCTGTCACAGAAGGCGCGCACGAAGGCCAGTGTGTCGGCTTCGAGCGCTGGCAGGTCGGCGGCGGTGCGCGCGGCGACGTCCCAGGCGTCGGCGAAGCGCGTCGTGTACTCGTTGCCGATGCGGTCGGCAGGCGTGGGCGGATCGGCTGGCGACCAGGTTAGGCGGTTCGGGAAGTGCCAGGCGAGCAGGAACGTGACGGCGCGCGCCTCGCCCGGTGGCACCATCACGCTGGCCGCGACGGAGCCAGTCGGCGCGTCGCCGCCATCAGCGGCCTGTTCGGTGAGCGCGCCGTCAACGCTGAAATCGTCCCAGAAGTCGAGCAGGTCGCCGCCCCAGTTGCGCTGCGGCCAGGCTGTGCAATAGGTCATCGCGCCGACGTGTACCACCGCCAGCGCCAGCGTACCCCACCGGGGATCGTCCTCGCCGACGCCGGTCGAGGTCATGAACATCCCACGCACGGTGCCGTCTTCACGGTAGGTGTTGCGATTGGCGCGCGGTGCGCCCGCCGTGCCATCGCTGCCGATGAAGTTGGTCAGGCTGCCGGCGACCGCCGCCTCGACCGGTACGTCGGTCGGGTTGGTCAGCACGTAGCGCAAGACCGCGACCGGGATGCCGCTGCGCGCGGCGTCGCCGGGGATGAGCGGATTGAACGCCTCCAGGCGCACGGTCAGCGGTACGCCGGCGTCGCGCAGTTCGACCTGCCCGAGTGGGTAGGCGGTCGCGAACGCGCAGTCGGCGAAGCGCGGCAGGTTATGATTTGGCGCTGTCGCGCCACGCGCGCCTTCGTAAAGGCTGCTGTCGAGCGGCCCTTCGAGCGCCACCGTCACCGCTTCGCCGTCGGCGGGCCTGGCGTAGAGCGCGAAGAAGGCCCGGCGCGGCACGAAACCTTTCGCGGGCCGGTTGACGACCTCCCAGTCGCGCAGGTCGCCGCGCCCGCCGAGCGACACGGCGCCAGTGCCGATTCCGCCGAGCGGCAGCGCAATCTGCCGCAGTTGCGCGCCGGTGTACCGGCGCAATTCAGGCCACTCGCCAGGTATAGGTGCTGTCATCTCAACCGCTCCTCGTCACCCGGACTCCCGAAATAAGACCCCGCTGCGCGGCATTATACGCACGACGCGGGATGGCGTAGCCGGTTGTTGTCGCGGGGAAAGCGTCTGGTGAGTGAGCTCGCGTTTGATGAGTTCTGATTGCGTGGCGCCGGCACGCTCGTCGAATTGCTCGGTATTGAGTTTCTCAGCCATCGAACTCAAGACGAATTTCCTGGACACGGTCCTCATAGGGAGCATCGCCTGCACCGCCGTGCTGCTCCACGGAGGGCGCACTACACAGGTCTGGGACGCTATGGTCAGCACAGCGCGCCAGTATCCAGGTGCGACAACAAAAAACCGGCGGGCATTGTCCGCCGGTCGTTCGAGAATGCTTCACCCTACACAGATACAGGTTGCACGATGACCTGTTCGCGCATCGCTGGAGCCAACCAGCACGCCAGTGCAATCAGCCTGACCGCCAGACGCGCGCGCAGGCTGTGTTTGGCCGACGACCGCGCCTGGTGCAGTAATTCCCGCTGCCGAAGGTCACGCTCAATCTCCGCTTGCCGCAGTTCGTACAGCCGATCGAGATCGATAGGATACATCATCGCTCGGACTCCCCTATGCTGCTCGCGTCACGATTACGCCACCGCTAACATGATCATATTAGCACATTTGATCTATTTTGTCAACCGTGGTCTCAGCCTAGCATTCGGGTGGCGCTCTGATGGATCCGCGTACGTTCGCGCTATCTACCATGCTGTCGCAGAGACAGCGTCGTCACGTAGTCAATGCAAGCCGGCTGCGGTTTTGCGGTTAGTCGTGCTTGCATCGCCAGATGGCATATGCTACACTCGCGCCTATTCGGGGCGTGGCTCAGCCCGGTAGAGCGCAGCGTTCGGGACGCTGAGGTCGGAGGTTCAAATCCTCTCGCCCCGACCATC
>DASUBC010000243.1:0-3226 GCA_035763465.1 Thermomicrobiales bacterium | reverse complement strand
CCGCCGCCCGTGCTGACGGGGCTGCCGGTGCGGCAGGAGCGCGGGCGCATCGTCGTGGACGAGGCGATGCGTGTGCCCGGCGCGCCCGGCGTGTGGGCGCTCGGCGACAACGCGCTTGTGCCGAACCGCGCGGCGAAGGACGGCACGCCCAGTCCCCCGACGGCGCAATATGCGTTGCGGCAGGGGCGCCAGCTGGCCTGGAATATCGCCGCCGCCATCCGGGGGCAGCAACTACGGCCATTCGCGTTCGGCGGCCTGGGCCTGCTTTGCCTTGTCGGACACGGCGCGGGCGTCGGCGAACTGCCGGGTGGGGTGCGGGTGCGTGGGCGGCTCGGCTGGCTGCTCTGGCGTAGTGTCTACTGGTCGAAACTGCCGACGTTTGGCCGCAAACTGCAAGTCGGCGCGGGCTGGGCGCTCGATCCGCTGGTGCCGGTTGACACGGCGCAGCTCAACCTGGGCCGCACCCAGACCATCGGCCAGGCGCACTATGACGCGAACGAGGAGATTTTTCGGCAGGGCGACCCCGGCGACCACTTCTACCTGATCGCCAGGGGCGCGGTCGAGATCGTCCGCGAGCATTCGTCGGGCCAGCAGGTTGTCCTCGCCCGGCTTGGCCCCGGTGAGTATTTTGGCGAGACGGCACTGCTCAGTAAGCGCCCGCGTAACGCCACCGCCCGCTGCGCCGCGCCGACCGACGTTGTTACGCTCGGGCGCGACGACTTTGCCACGCTGGCTGGTACCTGGCTGCAATTCGCCGACACCCTGCGCGCGACCTCCGACCAGCGCGTCGAGGCGGCGCCCCTCACTGGCATGTTCGCGCTGCCCGGCGTGCCTCAATATGCCCCAGCGGCGGCCAGCGCCGCGCCCCCGGCCGCCAGCCTGCTCCGGCGCGATTCGGCCGGCGAAATTGCCCTCGACCGCGACTTATTCAGCCTGGGCCGCAGCGCCGAGAACAACATCGTCGTCCCCGACCAAGGGGTGTCGCGCCGCCACGCGCTGATCCAGCGGGAGGGTGACGTCTACTGGCTCGAAGACCTGGGCGCGACCAACGGCACCTATGTCAACGGTCAGCGCATCCAGGAGCGTGTCCAGTTGCGCCACGGCGACGAGATCGCGGTCGGCGGCACGGCGTTTTCGTTCGCCGCCAGCGGCGCCTCTCGGCAGTAGCGGAGAGAAATTTGCCTGGCATACAACCTGCGTAGCGCCAGCCAAGAGGCGCGCAGGCGCCAGGAGACTTGCCATGAGAGACACTTCCCAGGAAGACGCGCCGTCGGCAATTTCCAAACTGACGCTTACCGTGACGCGCGGGGTGGCGGCGGGCTGCTGGGCTGGGATTCCGCAGGTGTTGCTCGCGCAACTCGTCGGCACGGCGCTGGGGATTCGCGGCCGGGCTGATATTGGACCACGCTTTGTCGCTCGCGCTGCCCAGCACGCCGGCTCATCCCTCTCGCGCCCAATGCACTGGTTGCTGGGGGCGGTCTTTCACTTCGAGTACGCGGCGGGGTGGGGCGCCGCCTACGCGCTCATTGTCGAGCGGGTTGGCACGCGGCGTGTCCCACCATTGGTCAGCGGCGGCCTGCTCGCCGCGCTGATCTACACTGCTGCCTTCTCACAGATCGGCGCCGCGACCCAGACTGGCGCGGAGCGCGACCCCGAGCAGCGGCAGGGCGGCGACCGCCTCGTGCATTGGACGGCCGCGCTCACCTTTGGGCTGACGATCGCCTATACCTATCGCTGGCTGCGCGAGCGGTGGTGATGGTCGCGCAGGGGCACGGCCCGTACACCCGGTCGCGTGCGTATGACGCGGTGGTCGTGGGTGCTGGTCCGAATGGACTGGCGGCGGCGGTGGCGCTAGCCGAGGCCGGGCGTTCCGTGCTCGTGCTCGAACAGGACGAGCAGCCGGGTGGCGGGGCGCGCTCGGCGGAACTGACCTTGCCCGGTTTCGTGCATGACATCTGCTCGACCGTCCATCCGCTCGGCGTCGCCTCACCATTCTTCCGGCGGCTGCCGCTCGCGGCGTATGGCCTGCGCTGGGTGCAGTCACCCGCCGCCGTCGCGCACCCCTTCGACGACGGCACGGCGGCGATCCTGGAGCGCTCGGTGCGCGCGACCGCCGCGCTGCTCGGGCGCGACGGCCCAGCGTATCACGCGCTCATGGCTCCGCTGGTTGCCCGCTGGGAGCAACTCTATCCCGACGTGCTCGGTCCCGTTCTCCATGTGCCGCGCCACCCGTTCTTGCTGGCCCGCTTCGGCCTGCCGGCGCTGCTGCCCATCACCTGGTTGGCGCGGCGCGCGTTCGCGGAAGAACCGGCGCGGGCGCTCCTCGCCGGCATCGCCACGCACGCGACCTTACCGCTCGACCGGCCGCCCAGCGCCGCGTTCAGTTTCGTCCTCGGCGTCGCGGGCCATGCGGTTGGCTGGCCGGTCGTGCAGGGCGGCTCGCAAAATCTTGCCACCGCGCTTGTCGCCCACCTGCGCGCTAAGGGTGGTGAAATCGTCACCAACGCACCTGTCGGTGACCTCGCCGATGTACCGCGCGCCCGCGCCGTGCTCCTCGACGTGACCCCCCGCCAGCTGCTGCGACTAGCGGGCGACCGCTTGCCGGCGGGCTACCGGCGGCAACTGAGCGATTTCCAGTATGGGTTGGGCACCTTCAAGGTGGACTGGGCGCTCGATAGCCCGATTCCCTGGCAGGCTCCGGAATGTTTCCGCGCGGCAACGGTCCACCTGGGCGGCACTCTTGCTGAACTGACCGCCTCGCGGCGGTCAGACTGGCAGGGCCATCCCGCCGAGCGCCCCTTTGTCATCGTCGTCCAGCCCACACTGTTCGATCCCACGCGCGCCCCGGCCGGTAAGCACGTTGCCTGGGCGTACTGCCATGTGCCCCAAGGCTGTACCGTGGATATGACCGACCGGATCGAGGCGCAGATCGAGCGCTTCGCGCCCGGTTTTCGCGACCGCATCCTGGCCCGGCACACTTTTGACCCGGCCGAGCTGGAGCAGCATGATCCCAATCTGGTCGGTGGCGACATCGGCGCCGGCGAGGCTACACTGGGCCAGCTCGTCTTTCGCCCGGCCGTGCGCCTCGTGCCCTATACTACACCGTTGCCCAATGTCTTCCTCTGCTCCGCCTCGACGCCGCCTGGTGGCGGTGTGCATGGGATGGCCGGCTATCACGCGGCGCAGGCCGCGCTCCGGCGCTGCTGGTAGGCCGCAGTGCCAGCGC
>DASUBC010000242.1:0-7787 GCA_035763465.1 Thermomicrobiales bacterium | reverse complement strand
CTTGACCTGCTCCCCACGCTTAGCGTAGGGTCATCTGAGAACGGAATAACGACAGACGACACAGAGATCACAGAGAGGAACGAGAGGATCAATGATTAACAATTATCCCCTTCGTACTTTGTGTGCTCTGTGCTCTCTGTGGTGAAATCGTACCCCAAAGGGACGGACTGGCTGTGAGCAATACGATATACGTCGCGCTGGACCTTGAAGCGACCGAGATGCATCCCGAGCGTGGGGAGATTATCGAACTCGGCGCGCTCAAGTTCACCGACGAGCGTGTGCTCGACCGCTGGAGCGCGACGGTGCGCCCGCGTGGGCCGGTGCCCTTTGCCATCACGCAATTGACCGGTATCACCACCGCCGAGGTGCGCCGCGCCGCCCCTTTCGCGGCGGTTGCGCCTGCGTTGGCGGCCTTCGTCCGCACGCACCCGATCGTCGGGCAGTCGGTCTGGATGGATCTCGACATGCTGCGCGCGGCCGGACTGAACCTTGCCAATCCGGTCTATGACACTTTCGAGCTGGCGACGCTGGCGCTGCCCGGCCTGCCCGCCTACAGCCTGAAACAGATCGCGGCCCGGCTCACGGTCGAAATACCGGTCGAGCACCGCGCGCTCGCCGACTGCGCCGTGACGGTGGAGGTCTTCCGGCGGCTAGCCGAGCGTCTCAACGAGTTCGACGCCGAGACGCTCGGTGAAATGGCCCGGCTCTTGCAGACCGCGAAGTCGCCGCTCGCCACGCTGGTGCGCGACCTCGCGCGCGAGAAGACGCGCGAAGGCTTCGGCGGCGCGCTCGGCGCGTCCATCCGCCAGCAACTCGCCGCCCGCGCGCTGACGGTCGAAGGTAACCTCGATTCGATGTTCCTGCTGCCGCGCCAGCGCCCCGAGCACCTGGAGCCGACCAACAGCACCGCGCCGATCGATCCCGCCGACCTCCGCGCGCTTTGCGCGCCCGGTGGCGCGTTCGCCCGCGCCTTCCCCGGCTACGAGTACCGCGCCGGGCAGATCGAGATGATGGAAGCGGTCGCGGACGCCTTCAACGCAGGCCACCACGCGACCGTAGAAGCGGGCACGGGGACGGGCAAGAGTATCGCTTATCTGCTACCAGCGATCATGCACGCGGTGGAGCGCGGCGAGACGGTCGTCATCTCGACCGCGACGATCAACCTGCAGGATCAACTCTTCCGCAAGGATATTCCCGATGTCCGCCGCGTCCTCGCCGTCATCGCCGAGGAACGGCGGCGCGGCCAGCGGCGCTCGCCGTTCGAGACGCCGGCCGCCGAGTCGGAGCCAGACCGGGGGGAGCCGACGAAAGCGGCGCTGCCGGATGATTTCCGCGCTGCGCTACTGAAAGGCCGGGGCAATTACCTCTGCCTGCGCCGCTGGTTCCTCGCGCGCAAGCAAGCCAACCACAGCCAGGACGACGCGCATCTGCTGGCGAAGACGATGGTCTGGCTGCAAGAGACCGATACCGGGGACCGCGCCGAATTGCTGCTGCTGCCCGACGAGCAGAGCGCCTGGAACCGGCTCGCCGAGCACGAAGGCTCCTGCGTCGCCGCGCAGTGCGTCTTTCAGCGGCGCGGCCAGTGCTTCCTCTACCGCGCGCGGCGGCAGGCCGAGAGCGCGCACATCGTCGTCGTCAACCACGCGCTCCTACTCTCCGATCTCGGCACCGACGGCGGTGTACTCCCACCCTACCAGCACCTGATCGTTGACGAGGCGCACCACCTGGAGGCCGAGGCGACGCGCCAGTTCGGCTTCGAGATCACGGCTACAACCATCACCGCGCACCTCGACGCGTTGCGCGGTGGCGCGAGCGGGACCGGCCGGAGCGCCACGCCCGCCGGCGCGCTGGCCGAACTGCGCGCCCGGCTCAATGTGACGAAGGGCAACGCCGCGCGCGAGGCCAAACGGCACGCCGACGAACAGGCCGAGCCGATGACGCAGGCCGTCGCCGACGCGCGCCAGGCCAGCGCGCTCTTCTTCGCGCGCCTCGCGGCGTTCGTCGCCCAGCACGGCGGCGAGAGCGGCGCGTACGACCAGCGCCTGCGCCTCACCGACGAGTTGCGCGAGGAAGCCGACTGGCGAGACGTCGAACACGCCTGGGACGCGCTGCACGGTCCACTGCTGCGAATCGCCGAAGGGTTGACCACGGTGCTGCTGGCGCTCGAGGCGGTCGGCGAGGAGCTGGACGGGCGCGAAGACCTGCTGATGGAACTGACGCTGGCACAGCGCGCCAACGCCGAGATCCGCCTGCATGGCAACACGACGATTGCGCGCCCCGACCAGACAATGATCTACTGGATCGCCGCCGGCAATGGCGCGGAGCGCGTCAGCCTGAACGCCGCGCCGCTGCATGTCGGCCCGATGCTGGCGCGCACGCTCTTCGAGCAAAAACGCACTGTCGTGCTGACCTCGGCCACGCTGGCGACCGAGACGTCGTTCGACTTCGTCCGCGAACGTCTCGGCCTCCCGACGCGCGCCGCTGACAGAGAAGGCAAGGTGGCTGAACTGCGCGTGACCTCGCCCTTCGATTACCAGGCGAACGCCTTGCTCTACCTGGCCGACGACATCCCCGAACCTGGCTCGCCCGGCTATCAGAAGGCGCTGAATGAAGCGCTCGTCAACCTCTGCGCCGGCACCGAGGGCCGCGCGCTCGTGCTGTTCACTTCCTACAGCGCGCTCCAGGCGACCTACCGGGCGATCAAAGCGCCGCTCGAACGGCAGGGCGTGCTCGTACTCGGCCAGCGCGTTGACGGCAACCCGCGCCAGTTGCTCGACCGCTTCCGCGCCAATCCGCACGCCGTCATCCTCGGCGCGGCGTCATTCTGGGAAGGTGTGGACGTGGTCGGCGACGCGCTCAGCGTCATCGCGATCACCCGCCTGCCCTTCGCCGTGCCCTCCGACCCGGTCTTCGCCGCGCGCAGCGAGGGTTTTGACGACCCCTTTGCCGACTACGCCGTGCCGAGCGCGATCCTGCGCTTCAAACAGGGCTTCGGCCGTCTCATCCGCTCGACCAGCGACCGGGGCGTCTGCGCCATCCTCGACCGGCGCGTCCTCTCCAAGCGTTACGGGCGCGGCTTCATCGCCTCGCTCCCCCCCTGCACCGAACTGCGCGGCCCCATCGCCGACCTCGGTCGCGATGCTGCCGCCTGGCTGGCCGCGCGGAAGGATTGACATCAGTCGGGCAGTCGGGCGGTCGGGCAGCGTGCTGGATCAACGCCGGAGCCAGCAGCCAGGCACCGTGCTGACCAGAACCCACTGCCCGATTGCCCGACTTGCTATACTTGGCGGCAGTTGGGTTATACCTATGGTAATGGATGGAGGCAATGCAACCGCTGGTTGACGAAGCGATTCAGGCGTACATCGAGGTTTCGCGGGCGCTGCTGCGGGCGTCCACGCCGGCGTGGTCGAACCTCGAGCTCACGATGGCCCAGTTACGCGGCCTCTTTGTCGTGGCGAACGAAGGGCCGCTGTCCATCGGGCAGGTCGCCACCGCCGTCGGCATCGCGCCACCCAAAGCCAGTCTGCTGGTTGACCAGCTGGTGCAGGCGGCGCTGATCGAGCGCGCCGAAGACCCGTCCGACCGGCGCCGGATGTTGACCTGCGTCACCCCGACCGGCGCCGCGCTGGTTGAGCGACTGCGCCATGGGCGGCTCGATCACCTGCGCGCCGGGCTGGAACAACTCAATGAAACCGACCGCGCGGCGCTCCGCCAGGGCCTCCAGGCGCTCGCCGCCGTGCTCGCCAGCGCAGGCGAATCAGCGGTGGCGGTCACGCCAATCCCCGACTAGCTGTCGGTACCCTCCGAATCTCAACACGGACTACATTCCACCCGGTTCGCGCCACCGAAACATGCAATGTTGACATCATATGCACACAGGAATATAATTCAGTTTCAGAACGGTATCAGCGGCTTGGCTCAGGAGGCAGGTGCAATTGATCACCGACGAGTTAGCACAGGCCGGCGTGCTGGAGCGGCCCCGGCACGACGAGATCGCGCGCTGGCCGCTGGAACTGCTGCTCAGGCGCTGGCATCATCTCGTCTGGCAGCAAGCGCTCCGGCCAGTCTTTCACCGGATGCTCGAACACGATCTCTCGCTCGCCGAATGGATCACCCTCCGCAGCGTCCAGCATCACCCGCTGACGATCGCTGATGTCGCTACCACGCGCCATTTCAGCCACTCCGCCGCCAGCCGGGCAGTGGAGCGGCTGGTCCGTGACGGGCTACTCAGCCGGCGCGAGCATCCCGACGACCGCCGGCAGAAACTGCTCACGCTGACACCGCAAGGCGAGGCGCTGCTGGCGGAAATCGAGCTGCTCTTTAGCCAGCAACTCGATGCCTTCGTCGCTTCGCTGGATGAGCAGGATCGCGAACAGGTGCGACTTTGCCTGGGACGCTGGCTCGCCAAACTGAGCGCCGAGCCAGACTGCTCAACCTGGCTCGCCGCATCAACTGAAGAAAGGACAACGGCGGAATAATGGAAGCAGCAGCCAGCCCCAGCAGCAGCGGCTTTCACGCGCTCGACCGGCGGCAACTCATCGGCACGATCATCGGGCTGCAACTCACGCTGTTGCTCTCGGCGCTCGACCAGACGATCGTCGGCACAGCGATGCCAAAGATCATCGCCAACCTCAACGGCTTCGAACGCTACACCTGGGTCACGACGGCCTATCTGCTGACCTCGACGATCGCCGTGCCGATCTTCGGCAAACTCTCCGATATTTACGGGCGCAAGTGGTTCTATCTCGGCGGAGCCGCGCTCTTTGTCGGCGCATCCGCGCTCTGTGGCGCGGCCGGCGATCTGCCCCTGCCGCTCGACGGCATGAACCAGTTGATTCTCTTTCGCGGCCTGCAAGGGCTGGCCGGCGGCATCATCAGCGGCCTCACCTTCACCGTGATCGGTGACATCTTCCCGCCCGCCGAGCGCGGCAAATATCAAGGGCTGTTCACCGCCGTCTGGGGCCTGGCCTCGGTCTTCGGCCCCACGCTGGGCGGTTGGATTACTGATAACCTGAACTGGCGCTGGGTCTTCTACGTCAATGTGCCGGTCGGCGCGCTGGCGCTCACCGTACTGTGGATCGCCTTCCCGTACTTCAAGCCCGAAGGGGTGCGGCGGGTCGTGGACTACGCTGGCGTCGCCACGCTGATCGCCTGTCTCGTGCCGCTGCTGCTGGCGCTGACCTGGGCCGGCGAGGCGCAATACGGCTGGACCGCGCCGCGCGTCATCGGCGGCCTGCTGTTCGCAGCGGGGATGCTGGGCGCTTTCCTCTTCATCGAAACCCGTGCTTTGGAGCCGGTCTTGCCGCTCTCCCTCTTCAAGAACTCGATCATCAGTGTCTCGTCAATCTCCCTCTTCATGACCGGCATGGGGATGTTCGGCGCGATTCTCTTTATCCCGCTCTTCATGCAGGGTGTCATCGGCATCTCGGCCACTCAATCCGGCTCGCTCCTTACCCCGATGATGCTCGCGCTCATGGCCGGGAGCATCATCAGTGGTCAGCTCGTCTCCTGGCTCGGCCGCTATAAGCTGCTGGCTTTCACCGGCCTGGCGTTGATGTGTGGCGGCCTGGTGCTGCTGGGCGGGATGGGCGCCGACACGAGCCGGGGCACAGTCGTCCGCAATATGCTCTTCGTCGGCGTCGGTCTCGGCCTGACGATGCCGATTTACACGCTGATCGTGCAGAACGCGGTGGACCCGCGCCAGATGGGCATCGCCACCGCGTCGGCGCAATTCTTCCGGCTCATCGGCGGCACGGTCGGCACCGCCATCTTCGGCTCCTTCATGCTGAATCGCTACACGAACTACTTCAACAATCATGTGCCGGCGGGTGTGCCGCAACAGGCGCTGCCGGCCTTCATGAATCCGCTGGGCCTCATCCAGGTGTTGCCGCAACTGCGCGAACAATTTGGCAAACTGCCTGGCGGTGAGCAACTCCTGAACGGCTTGCTGGTCATCACGAGAGACGCCCTGGTGAGCGCGCTCGATGTCGTCTTCCTGGTCGGCGCGGTGCTGATTGCGGTGTCGTTCGTCAGCAACTTCTTCCTCAAAGAAGTGCCGCTCCGCAAGCGGAACGCGCCCGGCGCCGCACAACCCGCCGCCCAGCCGGCCGATCAACCGGCGCCAGCGCGCCACGCTACGCCGGAGCCGGTTGAGGCAATGGAACGGTCGGCCTGATCTGCGAGCGGCCCTCACCCCCGGCCCCTCTCCTGCCGCGCAGGAGAGGGGAACATCGTCAACCGCGCTGGTGATCTGCCAGGCTCGCCATAGACCATCACCCCATCCCCGCTCACTCTCCCTCGCTCGCGCACGGCGGGGTACCCACACAGTGGGTCGTGGGCCGGGGGTGAGGGCCGCTCGCCAAAGCGCGTAGAATACGCCTACGGCCAGCGCCTCTACTGGCGCTCGTGACGCTACGGATGGGGGGAACGGTGAGCAACACCTCTTACTTGCAAGACCTCTTTGCCCTGGATGGCCGGGTCGCGCTCGTAACCGGCGCTAGCAGCGGCATTGGGCGCGAGCTGGCGCGGGGTCTCGCGAACGCCGGCGCGCAGGTCGCGCTCTCCGGACGTTCGACCGAGCGGCTCGCCGCCGTGCAGGAAGCCATCACGCGGGAAGGTGGCGAGGCCGAAGCGTTTCCCGCCGAACTCGGCGATCTGGCGGCGGTCAAACGACTGGTCGCGGACGTTGCCGAACGGTTCGGCCGGCTCGATATCCTCGTGAACTGCGCCGGTATGAATCAGCGCGAGCCGGTCGCCGACGTCCAGCCCGACACCTACGCCCGCATCATGGACGTTAACCTCCGCAGCCCGTACTTTCTGAGCCAGGCGGCCTTGCCGCATTTTCAGGCGCAGGGCGGCGGCAAGATCGTCAATATCGGCTCGCTGACCACCTCCTACGGCATCGGCAATATCTCGGTCTACGGACTGACCAAGAGCGCGATCGGCCAGATGACGCGCGTCATGGCTGTCGAGTGGGCGGAACAGAATATTCAAGTCAATTGCATCTGCCCCGGCTGGATCGAAACCGAACTAACCAAGCCACTCTGGGCCGATCCCCACAAGCGCGGCTGGATTCTCGACCGCGTGCCCGTGCGCCGGCCCGGCAAGCCGCACGACCTGGCCGGCATGACCATCTACCTCTCGTCGCCCGCCTCGGACTTCACGACCGGCCAGACCTTCTACATTGATGGCGGCTTCATGGCCGGCGGCCAGTGGTAAGAGGCGGGCAGACGGGCAGTGGGTTCTGGTCGGCGCGGCACCTGGCTGTTGGCGTAGTGCTGAGTTGGGCAGCCGCCGACTAAAGTCGGCGCTAGCTGGCCTGCGGCCCCAAAGTCCCTGCGGGACTGGGGCCGGTCAATCTGTGTGCCAACAACCGGCCCCGGTGTTGCCCTGAACCCAGTCCGCGTAGGCGGACTTCGTGGCCGCTGCCATTCAGCCTCGGATTTTAATCCGGGGCCACCTCGGCGGCACCGCGCCCACCGCCAGGCACGGCGCTGAGGAGTACCCACTGCCCGACCGCCCGACTGCTCGACCGCCCGACTCGCCAGCACTTCCGCCCGCCTTCCGCTATCATTGCCAGGCACGGACCCGCTGGTGCGCGGGAAACCAGCCGCACGATGGACGGAAGGACGGATGCGCGTACTGCTCGTCACGGATGATAGTGAGTTGCGGGCGCTGGCGCGCGAGCTGGCGCTGGCGCGCGGCCACGATTTCAGTTGCTGCACGACTGCTGGAGAAGCGTTGACGCTGGCGCGGCAGACGGCACTCGCGCTGTTCCTCCTCGATCG
>DASUBC010000241.1:0-3106 GCA_035763465.1 Thermomicrobiales bacterium | reverse complement strand
CAGCAGTGGTTCGGCGAACGCGGCGTCGGCGGTCGCGCTGTCAATGTAGCCTTCCTTCACCATCTGGTCGAGCACATATTGCTGGCGCACCTTCGCCGCCGCGAAGTTGTAGCGCGGGTCGTAATAACTCGGCGCCTGCGGCAGCCCGGCCAGCATCGCAGCTTCGGCCAGGTCGAGCTGGCTCGCGTGTTTGTTGAAATAGGACTCGGCGGCGGCCTCGATACCGTACGAGCGGTTGCCGTAATAGATCTCGTTGACGTAAAGATTGAGAATCTCGTCCTTCGAATAGGCTTTCGTGAAGCGGATCGCCTGAATCGCCTCGCGCGCCTTGCGGGTCAGCGTAATCTTGTCCCCGATGGACTGCGGCCAGAGGGCGCGCACCAGTTGCTGCGTAATCGTCGAGCCACCCGAGCTGCCCTCGCCGTTGTAGTTGATCAGCGCGGCGCGCAGGATGCCGGTGGGGTCAATGCCCGGATTCGTCGCGAAGGTGGGGTCTTCGGCAGCCACCGTCGCCGCGAGCAGCGCGGGCGAAATCTGGTCGAGTTTCACATTGGTGCGCCAGCCGAGGTCGGGGTCGCTCACCTCCTGCAACAGCCGGCCGTGGCGGTCGTAGATACGGGTCGTGCCGAACGGCTGCGCCTCGAAGGTATGCACATCTGGCAGCCCCCGCGAGAAGTAGACGTAACCGGCGACGGCGGTGCCGGCCGCCAGCGCCACTCCCAGCAGCGCGACAAAGATTGTCGTGGCGCTCAGCGATGAGAGAAGTGTGGCGATGCCCCCCGCCGCCAGCACGCGCCGACCGCCGTCCTGGCTGCGCCGGTCGCGCGCGTGCAGCGTTCGTAAGACACCCGGCGGCACATGCGTGGCCGAGCGCCCGCTCAGCCGCCGCAACGCGCGCCGGCGGCGCACCCGTTGGTTGCCATATCTGCTGCTACTGGCCATCTCAGTCGTCAGTCGGCGGTCGTCACTCGTCGGTGTCCCTGAGCAATGGTAACACAGCGGTGGCAAGCGGCTGCGTTGTGGTCAAAGGCGGGCGGTGCGCTGGGTCAGCACTGTGACCAGAAGGTTGGAGCGGCGCTGATGATGGCCGCCGACTAAAGTCGGCGCTAAGGGCTGCGGCCACGAAGTCCCCGTGCGCGGGGACTGAGCTGGTCAACCGCTGCGTCAGTAGCCAGCCCCGGTCTTGTAGCGAACCCAGTCCGCGCAGGCGGACTTCGTGGCCGCAGCCCTCAGCCTGCGGTTTCAACCGCCGGGGCGACCCACGGCAGCACCGCGCTTATCGTCAGGCACACTGCTGAACCAGCGCAGTGCCCGCCTACCCACCTCCTCTGCTATACTGAGAACGAAGCTGTGCGTACTGCCGGCGCTGCACAACTCCGTGCCACAGCGCCGGCCACCTGCAAATCTACCAGGGGACAGGAAGATGGCTGGACACTCGAAATGGAAGCAGATTCGGCGTCAGAAGGGCGTCACCGACGCCCGGCGCGGGCAACTCTTCACGAAAATCGCGCGCGAGATCACCGTCGCGGCGAAACTTGGCGGCCCCGATCCCGACGCCAACTTCCGGCTCCGCATCGCCGTGCAAAAGGCGCGGACCGAGAATATGCCGAACGACAATATCAAGCGCGCGATTGACCGCGCCACCAGCGACGCCGGCGGCGATCACTACGACGAGCTCAACTACGAGGGGTTTGGTCCGAGCGGCGCGGGCATCATCGTCAAAGCCCTGACCGACAACCGCAATCGCACGGTCGGCGAGGTGCGCGCAGTCTTTACGCGGGGCGGCGGGAATCTCGGCGAGAACGGCTCGGTCAGCTATCTGTTCGACCAGATCGGCGTGGTCGCGGTCAAGGCCGAGGGCGTGGACGCCGACGAGCTGGCCCTCGCCGCCATTGACGCTGGCGCGGAAGACTTTCGCCCGGTGAACGACGACGGCAACCTCGAAATCGTCACCGCGCCAACCGACGTGAAGGCCGTGCAGGACGCCCTGGCTGCCGCCGGCTACGAGATTGAAGACGCCCAGATCACAATGCAGCCAAAGACGACCATCACGCTGGACGAAGCCGACACGCTCAAGGTCGTGCGCCTGCTCGAACGCCTCGAAGACCTCGACGACGTGCAAGAGGTCTACACCAACGTCGAAATCAGCGACGATGTGCTGGCCCAGGTCTGACCAACGACGAATGACGAATGACGAATGGGAACGTCTGGCGCAATATCGCGGCAGTCGTAGTTTGCCCCTCTGCTGGTTAGAGCCTCGTTTATTCGTCATTCGTCACTCGTCATCCGTCATTCCGCGATGATTACCCTCGGCATTGACCCCGGCACGGCCCTTCTCGGTTATGGCGTCGTCAGCGGCGCGGACGAGCCGCGCCCGGTCGCGTATGGCGTCATTCGAACGACGCCGGACGAAGCGATGCCGGCCCGCCTGCTCCGTCTCTATGATGGCGTGCGCGACCTGATCGCGACCCATCAGCCGGACGCGCTGGCCCTCGAAGCGCTCCTCTTTGGTCGCAATGTCACGACCGCGATCGCGGTCGGCCAGGCGCGCGGCGTGGTGCTCCTCGCCGCCGCGCAGTCCGGCGTGCCCGTCACCGAATATCGGCCGGCGCAGATCAAGGAAGCGGTCGTCGGCTACGGCAAAGCCGACAAGCCGCAGATGCAAGAGATGGTGCGGATGCTGCTCGGCTTGCCGGAGACCCCGCGTCCCGACGACGCGGCGGACGCGCTGGCGATCGCGATCTGCCATGTGCATATCGCCCGGTTCCAGGCGCTGCTGCCACCAGCGCCGCCAGCAGGACGCAGTCATGAGCGGTCCTGAACAGGCGCGACCTGTGGGAAAGCATCCGGTGCGCGAGCGACTCGACGAGGCGCTCGTGGCGCGTGGCCTGGCCGAAACACGCAGCCAGGCGCGGGCACTCATCATGGCCGGTTCGGTGCGTTCCGGCGACCGGGTGCTCGACAAGCCCGGTATGCCCGCGCCGGCTGGTCCGCTGGACGTGGCTGGCGGCGCGCGCTTCGTCTCGCGCGGTGGCGAGAAGTTGCAGCGCGCGCTCGATGTTTTCCCTATCGCGCCGGCCGGCCGGGTCTGCGCCGACCTCGGCGC
>DASUBC010000240.1:0-3421 GCA_035763465.1 Thermomicrobiales bacterium | reverse complement strand
TCGGGCAGCCAGAAGAGGCTGCGTAAGCCCCAGGTCAGCTGGTCGCGGCGCCGGCCCGGCGTCTGGCGGTTCGCCAGGGTCATCAGTTCGGGAACCGCCAGGTGGCGCGACAGGAAGGCCAGGTGCGTGCTCGAAAAGCCGACCCGGCGATCGCAGTCCGAGAAGTTGACGTAGGTATCGGGACTGAGGACGGTGCGGAGCGGATAGCGCGCGATCTGGCCGAGCCGCGCGCCAGCGAGGAAATCAACCTGTCCGCCGGTACGGCGCTCGACCAGGTGCGCGACGATGGTGTAGTAGCCGAACCCATACGACCAGTAGCCCGGCCCTTCGCTCGATCCGCCGTCCTGGTCAAAGGTCGCGAGGTACTCGTCGAGCGAACGCGCCCCACGGGTGATCAGTTCGGCCAGCCGCGCCGGGTCGTCTTCCAGGTAGGTCGCCGCGCCGACGACCCCGCCGACGCAGACGCCGGTCCAGTTATTCACGCCGCGCACGGTGGTGTTGTACATCCACCAGTAGTCGTGGCGGGTCAGGAACGGCGTGAAGCAGCGCTGGTTCACCTCGCGACGGATGCGCTTGCGGAGCAATGGGTCGAGGCGGTCGCCGAGCAGGTAATCGAGTTCGGCCAGTTCCAGCGCCGTCATCGCCACGCGCAGGTCAATCACCGGGCGGTCGAGGTCCGGCAGGCCGCGCACATGCGTCGGATGTGCCCAGCTGCTCTCTTCGCAAAGGCTCCACGCGGTGTCGAGGAGCGCATCGAGGAAGCGCCCGTCGTATTCCAAACACTCGGCCAGCGTGAGGTGCGCGAGTCGCGTGCGCCGCACGGTCAGCGTCCCGTCAAACTCGTGCTCGTCACGGGTGGGATTACGCAGCCAGTCGAGGTAGAGCGACGCGGGCCGCGAGGCGATTGGCTCGGCGCTCAGGTGCGCGGCGCTGGCGATGAGTTCCGTCGCCTCAGCGCCCAGGCGCTCGCGCACGGCGGTCCAGGCGGCGCGGTCCGCCGCCGGTGGGAAGGGCGCGTAGGGTGGGGCGTCGCGCAACGCGCGCTCGACGTCGGCGGGATTGTATTCACTCAGCATTGCCTTCCTCCTATGAACAAGTGCCAGTACTCCAGTTCGCGCTGACCGCCAGCACTCTGCCGTACATGCAGCGATCCCGTCTGAGGAGTGTTACCCGCCTTACTAGTTCACCGCGCGAACTTTATCACAGATCACTGGCGCGTGGTGACGCAGCGCCAGCATAGTCTCCCATCTCGTCCCCGGTGCAGGTGCGTCAGCAAGTGCTATGGTCGGCAATTGTCATGCGCTCTACCAGCCGCAGCGCTGGACGCACCCAGCAATCGCGTTACCGGCGGTCATAATTTCCCTGACGAACTATCCGTACAGCCAGTCAATACTCGCTAGTGATTAGCGGCGCCGGTCTGAACGCCGCAATGGGATAGATTTCCCGCACGTCGCCTGGTATCATGACGGCTATCAGGGTTGACTAATCTAACGGTAGGACAGGACAGCAGAGAGGGCAAGCAGAAGCGAGGCGTCAGCGTGGAGCTGGACGATAGCGTGCCCCAGCACGAGGCTGTGCTCGGCTTGCCGCACATCGTGCTGTGCGCCGGCGGGCATAGTGCGCGCAAGAGCATTTCAGAAAATTTGAGGTAGAGACTGTATGCGAGGAGGCTCGCTTGCGATGACCGACCAGTCTGCGTCACCGGCGACGACTGGCAATGCGCTGACAGCGCAACGCTTACTGAAACGGAATACCCGCTTTCTGTATCACGATATGGGCTGGCAGGGGCTGATCACCGGCGGTATCAGCACCTTCCTGGCGATCTTTCTGGTCCGGCTCGGCGCTTCCGCGCTGCTGGTCAGCCTCCTGACGTCCCTGCCCGCGCTGATCACGCTGGCGCTCTCCATCCCCCTGGTGCCGCTGATCGAGCGCCATCAGAATCTGGTGCGGGTGGTAACCTGGACGCGCGTGGGCAGCCGGTTCTGTTTCTTGCTGATCGCGCTTGTGCCGCTCGTGCTCACCGGCGCGCGCTTGCACGCGGCCCCGGTGCTGATCGCGCTCATCTGGGGGCTGTCGGCCGTCTTCTCAGCCGCGACGACACCGGCCTTCACGGCGGTGCTGGCGGCAGTCGTGCCGCCCCGGCTCCGGCCGATGGTCAATGGACAGCGCTGGGCGTTGTTCAGCCTGGTGACGGCGCTGAGTAGCGCGGCTTTTGGCCGGTTGCTGGATGTCATACCCTTTCCCTGGAACTTTCAGGGCATCTTCCTGCTCTCGTTCCTGGCGGGCCTGGTGAGCATCTTCTTCTTCGACCGCATTCGCATCCCACCCGAGAACCACACCCCGCCACCGCCGCGCGCCACGAACCCGCTACGCGCTATCGCGGCCCTGGCCCGCGAATCCGCCGGGCAGCCGGCCTTCACCGCGTATCTCCTGACCACGTTCGTCTACCGCCTGGGGCTAAGTCTACCGGTTGCGCTCTTCCCACTCTACTGGGTGGACCACCTACACGCCTCGAATACCTGGATCGGTTTCAATACCACCGCCTGCTACGGCATGTTGGTCGTCGCCTACGTGGCGTGGGGCCGCGTCGCGAATCGGTATGGGTACCGGACGGTGCTGCTCTGGTCAAGTTTCGGCAGCAGCTTCTACCCACTCCTGACCAGCCTCGTCCCCAGCCCGATCTGGATGATCCCCGTCGCGATGGTCTACGGCACCTTCGCGGCTGGCATTGACATCTCCTTCTTCGAGGGCTTGCTCGAAGCCAGTCCGCCGGAGCAACGGGCCAGTTTCGCGGCGGTCAACGCCAGTTTCGCCAACCTCGCGGTGCTGGTCGGCCCGCTGGCCGGCACGGCGGTCGCGGACTGGCTGGGCATTCGGGCCGGTTTCATTGCGGCGGGCGGCTTGTGTCTGGCCGGCACGGCGCTCTTCTACGTGCTCGCCAGCGGCGGTGGCCGCCGCGAACCGCAGCTCGCCCGCGCCGAATAACGCCCAGTGCCGGTCACTTGTGGCATGATTGCGCGCGGAACAACGTTGCATCGTCCGCTGTGGAGAAACGGGAGGACCGACGCATGACGAACGATCGCCCTCAGCTCATCGCCACGCCGCCGAGCACGATCACCACCCCGCCCCGGCAATGGGACGCCGGGGAGCCGAACACCTATCCCGACCCGGACGTCGTGATTGTTGCCCCGGAGTTTCGCCGCTTGCTCGTGGGAAACACGCCCATCCAGCGCCTGTGGACGGGGGCGCTCTGGGCCGAGGGACCGGCCTGGTCGAGTCAGGGCCGCTATCTGGTCTGGAGCGACATCCCCAACGACATGCAATATCGCTGGCTGCACGACGGCGGTCATGTCGCTGCTTTTCGCGCGCCTACGCGCAACAGCAACGGCAACACCTTCGACTTTCAGGGCCGCCAGATTTC
>DASUBC010000239.1:0-6137 GCA_035763465.1 Thermomicrobiales bacterium | reverse complement strand
TGCGGTTTTGCGGTTAGTCGTGCTTGCATCGCCAGATGGCATATGCTACACTCGCGCCTATTCGGGGCGTGGCTCAGCCCGGTAGAGCGCAGCGTTCGGGACGCTGAGGTCGGAGGTTCAAATCCTCTCGCCCCGACCATCAAATCAATCCAGCGATGAGGCGGCGGAGCATTGTGGTGCTCCGCTGTTTCATGTGTTCAGCCTAATGTGCGATGCGCTTGACACCTATGTGCCGCTCGACTAGGCTTGACGCGCGTCTTGCCATGGCCTTGCCACGGCAACTGGCTTTAATGCAGGTAGCGCGTATTAGCCGGCTCGGCGGTGTGTAGTCTGGTTGATCTGTATGGAAAGGGAGCGAGGCGATGAGTGCGACTGCCGGAGCACAGCCCTACGATGTGGTCGTGATCGGCGGTGGGCCGGGCGGCTACGTCGCCGCTATTCGCGCCGCGCAGCTCGGCCTGAAAGCGGTGGTCGTCGAGCGTGAGGAACTGGGTGGCATCTGCCTGAACTGGGGCTGCATCCCGAGTAAGGCGCTGCTCCGCAATGCCGAAATCCTCTCGCTCTTCCACCACGCCAAAGATTACGGCATCGCGGCCGATAACATCACCGCCGACTATGGCGCGGCGATGGACCGCTGTGGCAAGATCATTGCCACCCAGGTGCGCGGCGTCAATTTCCTGATGCGAAAGAACAAGATTGACGTCGTGCGCGGCACGGCAAAAATCGTCGCGAAGGACCGTGTCGCCGTCACTGGCGGCGCCGACGGCGACAAAGAAATTCAGGCGAAGAACATCATCATCGCCACTGGCTCGCATGTCATGCCGCTACAGGGTGTAACGGTGGATGGCGAGCACATCATCTCCGCGAAAGAAATCTGGAGGCTGAAAAGCCTGCCGAAAGCGGTGCTGATCATCGGCGCGGGACCAATCGGCCTGGAGTTCGCGACCGTGTTCGAAGCCTACGGCTGCGACGTGACGATCGTCGAGTTCCTCCCGCGCGTCCTGCCGCGCGAAGACGAGGAGATGAGCGCCGAACTCGCCAAGCAATTCACGCGGCGCGGCATGAAGATCCTGACGAACACGAAGGTAGACGGCGCGACCGTCAAGGGCGACAAGGTGCAGGTCAAGCTCTCGCCAGCGCCCGGCGGCGAAGGTCAGCCGCAAACGCTGGAGGTGGACCGCGTACTCCTGAGCGCCGGCTTCGTGCCTAACAGCAAAGACCTCGGATTGGAGGCACTCGGCGTCGCGACCGATAGGCGTGGCTACATCACCGTGGACGACCACCTGCGAACGAATGTGCCGAACATCTTTGCCATCGGTGACGTGACCGGCAAGTTGCCGCTAGCCCATACCGCCTTCGCGCAGGCCGAACTGGTCGCCGAACTGATCGCCGGTCAGCACACCTACCCGCTCGACTACGACGCGATCCCGCGCTGCACTTACAGTCACCCGCAGGTCGCCGCGCTGGGTCTGACGGAGGAGCAGGCGCGCGAAGGCGGGCGCGAGATCAAGGTCGGCAAGTTCCCATTCCGGCCGAACGGCAAGGCGCAGGCGCTAGGCGAACTGGACGGCCAGGTCAAGATCATCGAGGACGCGCGCACCGGGGAAATACTGGGCGTTCACATGGTCGGTCCCGACGTCACCGAAATGATTGCCGAATTCGCGCTCGCCCGCACGCTTGAAGCGACCCCGGCCGAAGTCGCGCGGGCGGTCCACCCACACCCAACGCTCTCGGAGGTCATCGGCGAGGCTGCCCGCGCGGTCGAAGGGCTACCGATTCATATGTGATAAGTGAGTGACGAGGGTTGCCCTCACCCCCAGCCCTCTCTCCCGTGCGACGGGAGAGGGGGTGCCGAGCAATAGCGAGGCGGGGTAAGGGTAGTTCTCCTCATCACTCGTCAGTGACGGCGCGGTGACGAGAGCGGACACAGCCGAAACAGTGCCAGGTCAGCCGGCAGCGCCGCGCCAGCCGCGCACGACCGGCCAGCCAGCCACTGCGCGCCAGCCAGTGCGCGCCGCACGCAAACGCAGGCGGCGGTTCGACTGGCGGCAGTGGCTCGCGCCGCGCGTGCAGTTGCCCACATTACTGATCGTGACAGCGCTCGCGGTTTGCTTCGCCTGGCAGGTGCGGCAGCCGTTCGCGCTGGCCGTCGGAACCTCCGACGCCGCGCCATACCTGACTGGTTTCCACGACCCGGAGACGTCCAGTGATGGCGGCCTGCGCTATCGCTGGACTCAGGGTGACGCGCGCGTCACCATCCCCGGCTACGGCGCGACCGCCGCGATGCTGACGCTGCGGCTCCAAAGCGGTCGCCCACCGGGCGCACCGCCACCTGACCTGCGGATCACGCTGGGGAACGGTGCGCCCCTTTCGCTGCCGCTGGAAGCCGGGCTGAAGAACTACACAGTGCCAGTGCTGGGCAGCGCGTTCCAGGACGGCGACCTGACCGTGCAGTTCCAGTCGGCAACCTTCCGGCCACTGGGTGACGCGCGCGACCTCGGCATTGCCGTCGCGGACGTCGGATTGCGCGATGCGGGCGGCGCGAGTGGGCTGGTGCCGCCACCGCTGGGCGCGCTCGGCGCGCTGCTCCTTTGTGTCCTTGCCGCTTACGCGCTTGGCGCGTTTTTGCTCCAGTCGCCGCTCGCGGGTGCGGCTGCCGGCTGGTGTACGGCGGTCGGCCTGCTCGTCTTCGCGCTGCACGCACGCTTCGCGCTATCGCTCTTTGCGCCGCGCCTGGCCGCGACCGTGGCGTTCGGCGCGGCGCTGACGCTCCTGACCGCGCTGGTCGCCTGGCGGCTGCGCGAACGGCGCGGCTGGGGCAGTGCGCGCCCTATTCTCGGCGGCGCGGCGCTGATCGCGGCGGTGAACTTCCTGGCGCTCATGCTGGGGATGCGTCATCCCCAGTTCCGGTCCAGCGACCTGATGCTCAACGTCCACCGGCTGGAGTTCGTGCAGCGCGGCGAGTGGATATTTACGCTGCCGCTGCCCGGCCCACGCGCGATCGAAGCGCCGTATCCGCCGCTCTTCTACGCGGTGATGCTGCCCGTTTCCTGGCTGTTGCACGATAGTGTGCTGCTGGTCGAAGCGACGGCGGCACTGGCCGTCGCTGCCGGGGCTTTGCTCACCTTCGCGCTCGCCCGCGCGCTCACCGGCGCGGACGCGCCCGCGCTCTGGGCGGCGGTGGTCTACACCGTCCCGCCGGTCGTCTACCTGATGGCGTCGGCAGGGAACTTCGCCAATCTTTTCGGGCAACTGCCCGCGACGGCGTATCTGGTCGCGCTCACGCTCACCTACAGCCACTGGCGACGGCCAGCCGTCGCGGCTGGCCTGACCATCTTGCTCATTCTTGGCTTCCTCGGCCACTTCGGTGTCTTCCTCTCACTACTGGTGGCCGTGCCGCTGATCGCCATCGCGCTGGCCGTCACCGGCGCCGAAGGACGCAAGCAAGCGCTGGCGCTGATCGCCAGTTTCGCCATCGCGCTGGCCGCCGCCTACGCCATGTACTACCGCTTTCACACCGCGCTCCTGCTCGATACCGCGCGCGACTTCCTCGGCGGCAACCTCAACGCGCGCGGCGGATCGGTGGCGTCCAGCACGCCCTGGCAGCGGCTGGAGAAAGAATGGGGCGATGTTGGGTATTACTGGGGCTGGCTGGCGCTGCCACTCGGTATCGGCGGCGCGATCGCGCTCTGGCGCGCGCACCGCTCGCCACGCCTGCTGATCGCGCTCGTCTGGCTCGCCACCTGCCTACCCTTCGCCGCCGGCGACCTGGTCGCCAGCGTCAGCGTGCGCTACTTCCTCTTCGTCGCGCCAGCGCTGGGCCTGGCCGCAGGCTGGGCGCTTGCCCGCACCTGGCGTATCCACCGCCTCGCCGGCCCGCTCCTGAGCCTGCTCCTCTGCGCCGCCTGGGCCTGGCCCACGCTCGTCACCTGGACTGATCGCGTCCTCCACGCGTATCATTAGGCGTAAGTTGCAGGTTCCAGGTTCGCAGGTTACAGGTTGGGGCCGGTGAACGCGTGAGCTGATCCCTCACGCCCACGCTGACCGAGAACTTGCAACCTGCCAACCTGGAACCTGCAACCGCATCAGGAGGACTGCCAATGAGCGCCGAACTGCATCTGCTGCTCAATGTGACAATGGCAGTCGTGATCGCGCTGATCGGTGGGCTGCTGGCGCTCCGGCTGCATCAGCCGGTGATCGTTGGGTATCTCGTTGCCGGTGTCGTGATCGGTCCTTTCACGCCCGGCTTCAACGGCGACCAGCATCAGATTGCCGCGCTCGCGGAAATCGGCGTCATCTTCCTGATGTTCGCGCTCGGCATTGAGTTCTCGCTGAAAGAACTCGCACGCGTCAAAGGCGTGGCGCTCGGCGGCACCACAATCCAGGTATTGTTGACGATCCTGGCCGGCATCGCGCTGGGTCGGCTGATCGGCTGGCCCAGCGGCCAGAGTATCTTCTTCGGCGGGATTATCGCGATCAGCAGCACGATGGTGCTGCTCAAGACGTTGCTCGACCGGGGTGAGGGCGCGTCGGCGCATGGGCGCGTGCTGCTGGGGATGCTGGTCGTGCAAGACCTCGCGGCCGTGCTGCTAATCGTCTTGCTGCCGCAGTTGACCAGCGCCGAAGGGATTCAGGCCGACACGCTGGCGCTGACGCTGGTGAAAGCGCTCGGCTTCATCGGGGCGACCATTGTGCTCGGCGCGTTCGTCGTCCCGCGCTTCATGGCGCGGGTCGAGCAGCTGCACTCGGCAGAACTCTTTCTCTTGACCGCCGTGGTGCTGGCGATCGGCACGGCGACCGCCAGCGCGCTGCTCGGCCTTTCGCCGGCCCTGGGCGCTTTCCTGGGCGGCTTGATGCTCAGTGAGACGGAGTTTGACCACCGCGTCATCGCCGAAGTCGTGCCGATGCGAAATCTGTTCAGCACGCTCTTCTTCGTCTCGGTCGGCATGCTGATCGACCCACGCTTCATTGTGCACAATCTGCTGGCCGTGCTCGGCCTGGCGGTCTTTATCGCCGTCACCAAGGCACTCGCTACGTTCATCGCGGTGCTGCCGTTCCGGCTCGGCAGCAAAACCACGGTCTACACCGCGTTAGGCATGTTACAAATCGGTGAGTTCAGTTACGTGCTGGCCCAGACCGGGCGGCAAAATAGCGCAATTTCGAATACCCTCTACAGCCTCATCCTCGCGTCCTCGCTTGTGACCATCCTGTTGACACCGTGGGCCTTCCGCGTCGCGCCGTCGGTGGAGCAAGTCGTCCTGCGGCTGCCGTTCATCGGCCCGCTGCTCCGCGAGCAGCGGACGAGTGTCGGCGAAGTTGCCAGGTTCGAGCAACACGCCATCGTCGCCGGGTATGGCCGGGTGGGGCGTCAGGTGGCGACCGGGCTGCGCGACCTCGGCCTACCAATTGTCGTCATCGAAGAAGATTTTCGGCTCGTCCAGCAACTCAATCACGACGGCGTCCCGGCGATCTACGGCGATGCCTCGCAGCCGGCGGTGCTGACCAGCGGGCACCCCGAGGCCGCCCGGATAGTTGTCCTCGCGCTGCCCGATACCGGCGCCACCCGCGAGGCGGCCCGCTTCGTGCGCCGGGCGAACCCGACCGTGCCGATCGTGGCACGCCTGGCGCGCGAAGATGATGCCGACGCCTTGCTGGCTGCCGGCGTGACAGTTGCGATCGGGCCTGAACAAGCCGGCGCACGCCTCTTGCTGGAAGAGAGCGCCCGCGTCCTCGAGATTCCTCTCGCCACACCACTGGCGGTATCGCACGCCCGAACGAGTGTGGCAGATGTGGCCGAAGCGCCCGCTACGTAACCCCGTTTCGCGTTCGGCTCACTCCGCGCCCATGTCCGGCATCGGCCGTACTTGCGCGGCGTCTTCGCGTAGGCAGTAGTCGGCGATATCACCCAGCGTGGCCCACCAGACGCCCGGAAATCCGTTGGCGTAGCGAATAAAGCGCTCCAACGCCAGCACACGGGAGGGTCGGCCGCTGACGAAGGGATGCATCGTCAGGATGAAGCAGCCACCATAGCGGTGGTAGCCCGCGAACTCCTCGCGCCAGATTTCCAGCACCTTCTCCTGGCTGGAGATGCCGGTGGTCCGGCTGTAGTGGGGCGCGTCGTCGTTGATCCACTGGAT